>NZ_VRVG01000270.1:0-2569 GCF_008040085.1 Methylobacterium sp. WL7
CGCCGCTGACAGAGATATCTACAACGGTTCACCCGGCCATCCATCCGCCATTCGAGATGACCCCGGCCTTCGATGCAGGGTGACGGCGCGAACGCACTGAAATAGCGGACATTTAGCTGCTCATGGCGCCAGTTGAGCCGGAGAATAGACCTGAATGGTTGTCTAATAGGTATCGAGAAAGCAGCGGTTCTTCGCGTCTACCAGCCAAGCCCCAGTCCCTTGGCCCGTGCGTTCGGCCGTGCCTCGAGCAGCAGCGCAATCAAGGCGTCGAAAGCCGCCAACGCTTGGGTTCGAACGCTGGGCTGACTTGCATGCTCTCCGTTTAGCTCGGCTGCAAGCTCGGTAGAAGCGGACAGGGCTCTCGCAAGTCCCTGTTCGATCGGGGGCATCATGACGACCCGGCGCCAGAGGCTTGCGGAGGCGATGGCCGCTACGGCCCGAACATTCTCTCCCATGCCGACAGGCGCCGTTTCCAAGACGCCGCCCCAAGGCCGCAGGATGAGTGCGAGTGGGGCAGGAAGCTCAGATACATCGACCATAACTGGCATATGCCGTGCCGCCTGCTCTGCTTTGCAGGCTGAATACGGCCTAGATCATCCTTAACTCGCAATCTGATAGAGTGTATCCAGTCGCCAATGATTGATTAATACCCATGAGTACGTAGTTCGCGGTGGGATTGGGTGAGGCAATGGATAGGCGCTCTGCTCCGGAGGCCGAGACGGCGATGGGCGAGCGGGCTACATCGGTGGGACAGCCGAGCCGACGGAGCCCAAATTGTCCTCACCCCTTGAGAATATCCTGCTTGAAGAGCTACGCGATCTGACCGTCCGAGTGGAGGTCCTGCAGAAGACTCTGGGGACAGCCATCTCGCTGATGAGCCAAAAGCAGCGCGACACCATCATCGAGGCTCTCGCACTGAGCTTAAAGATGACCGGTAGTGAAGACCCACGCGGCGTGGCCGGTCCGGCCGTCAAGGAGATGATGGATTACGCTCTGCTGCCTTGGTACGCAGCGGAGGGGCGGTCCGAGGACGCTTAACCCTTCGTCCCCTCATACCAGCCTCGCCTCCGTTAGTGCAGTTCCACAGGCAGGCTGATGAAGCGCAAGAACCGCTCCGTCACCGGCATGATGCAGACGACGGTAAGTCCCTCCGTCGTCATCATGGCCATCTGGACCTTTCCTACCCCTGATCCGATAGGGTGGCGAGGTAGCTGATGCAGGCGGCTGCCAGCATGCCGTCGATCACCGCATCCCGTGGTCCGGACTACTCGGCGCGTCATCCTGTTCTGAGACGTAGGAAGGCAAATCAAAGGATCACGCGCTCGTTGAACGTCAACGGGCCGAACGGCATCCGGAAAGCCACGCCGACTCCATCAGGAGTGTGACGCACCACCGTCGCGTAGCGCTTCCCGACCGTCACCGTCGTACCGATCTCGGGGCGCTCGCTGAGGAGTAGCGCGGCTCCGGTCATGGATAGGTCCGCGACGACCGCTTCGGATATGCGATCGCCATAAAGCTGGACTCTTACCTCGCGGTGGACCGGAACGATGCGGGTTGCCTCACGCTGATCGTCCCGCTCACCCGCACTGCGTAGCCAGGTAAGCCGCGCTTCAATCCGAGAGCGGCGCTCTGCACTTCCTACCACTTGGAACACGAAGCCGCGGGGTCTCCCGTGCAGCACCACTCCATCGACCATCCCGATGTTGTCGAGGTAACAGGTGATGCGTGTTTCGGCTTCCGGCAGCGGCCCATCTGTGACGCGCCGAAGTTCTATGGAGGCGGAAGACGAAAGGTCGGCGAGGCACGGAACGTCTGCCCCCCCGATCAGGCAGTATCTACCCTTGGTTGTAAGGCTAAATCGATCTGCCACGGAAGTTGTCTCCGCTTGTCCCCTAAGCGAAGTTTAGAAGCTCGACCGTTTAAGGCATCTAAACCTGAGCGAAATTCCTAAGAAATTTTAACATGCTCGGAAGTTGCGTTCTGCAACCGAGCTATCGGAGCGGAGGCCACCGAAGGGCTTGGTGATTGCTCGCTAGAGGAACCCACTCACGCTGTGCCCCTTGAAGGCGTTCGCTCGTCGGATGTACCCGACCACGGACCTAGGATCGCGGTGGCCGGACTGGTCCATGATAAGGGCGAGATCGGAGGGTCGAACCTTCGCCTTAGATCGCATCCACGGTGCCCGCTCGACGTGCCAAGCCAGGCGGATACTCGTGCGACCCACCCTCGCGCTCATAGCCGCCTTAACGGCCCTCACCTGCCTGCCCTCTGTGAGCGTTGCACAAAGCCTGCCGCAGCTTGACGAAGAGCGTGCCTTAAGCGCGTCGGCCTCAGGCGAAGAGGCTGCTGACGACGTCGATCCTGAGGTTCTGGCACGCTGCCGCCGCCAGGCCGTAGATCAGAAGCTGCAGGGGCCAGCTCGCAAGGCCTTTTTAGGCACCTGCGTTACGCTGGAGGATTGAGGTCAGTAGCCACGCTGCGACCACGTCAACGTCACGTGACAGCGCTGTCACGTTGCCACGTTGCCACGTTACTTCTCGCCTCGGTTCAGCGCATCGAAGTCCCGCCC
>NZ_VRVG01000271.1:0-2558 GCF_008040085.1 Methylobacterium sp. WL7
ACCCTACCCCTCGGCCCCCAAAAACCGCACCGAATCCCGGTGGACCCGGTCGGCCATGGCGCGGACGCCGTTGGAGCGCTGCGGGGTCAGGTGCTCGCCCAGGCCCAGCTTGGTGTAGAGCGCGAAGGCGTCGGTCTCGGCGGCCTCGCGCAGGGGCTTTCCGTCGAACAGCGCGATCATCAGCGCCACGAGGCCGCGCACGATGTGGGCGTCGCTGTCGCCGCGCATGCGCAGGCGCGGCTCGGACTCCGAGCGGTCGACGTCGAGGTCGATCCAGACCTGGCTGGCGCAGCCCTGGACCTTGTTGGCCTCGGCGTGCAGCGCCGGGTCCGGCGGCGGCAGGGCGCGGCCGAGTTCGATCAGGTAGCGGTAGCGCTCTTCCCAATCGTCGATGAACGCGAAATTCTCGACGATGGTGTCGATCGGGGGAACCATGGTGGACCGGATCCGGACTTGGGCGGGGCCGCTATACGGCGCTGGGGGAGATCTGGCGACTCCCGCGCGATCCGCCAGGGGGCGCGGCGCCGGGGATCAGGTCTCCGGCGGCTGCGTCGGCGGCAGGGTCAGCATCAGGGGCGTGGCCGTGCTGGCATCGCCCGCGACCTGGATCTCGGCCTGGGCCGCGTAGGCCGCGATCAGGCGCGGCCCGAGCTTGGGGATGTTGGACCGTCCGGTGGCGGCCATCTCGCTGACCCCGGAGACGATCGAGACGCGCAGCGGCTGCCCCTCCGCGCGCTCGATCTCGATGGCGATCGAGCAGGCGACGTGCTCGGCGGTGGCGTCCAGGCACTCGGCCACGATCTCGGCGACGATCATGCCGAGCGCGTTGGCGGTGCGCGGTTCGACCAGCCCGGTGCCGGAGCCGCCGACCTGCACGCCGATCCGTCCGGCCCGGCGCAGCTGCCCGAGGCCCGAGGCCAGGCGGTGCAGGTAGTCGTGCAGGTCGATCGACGCGATGTGGGGCGCCTCGTGCAGGTGCTGCTGCACCAGGGCGATCGCCCGCACCCGCTGGCCCAGCGCCTCGAAGCTGCCGCGGCACGGTTCCGGGGCGGCCCGCCCGTACAGGCCGATCAGGCTGACCATCACCTGCAGGTTGTTGCGAACCCGGTGGTAGACCTCGGCGAGCAGCGCCTCCTTCTCGGCGAGCGCCTGCTCGATATGCTCTTCCGCATGCTTGCGGTCGGTGATGTCGAAGCAGGAGCCGAGATAGCCCTGGAAGCGCCCGTCCTCCACCAGCGGGCGGGCGGTGTCGAGCAGCCAGCGGTAGACGCCGTCGTGCCGCCGCAGCCGGAATTCCACCGTGAACGGCGAGCGCGCCGCGAAGGCCTCCGAGACGATCTGGGCGTGGCGCTCGAAATCTTCCGGGTGCAGGCCGCTGCGCCAGCCAACGCTCAGCTCCTCCTCGAGGGGCCGGCCGGTGAAGTCCAGCCAGCACTCGTTGTGGTGCACCGCGTGGCCGTTCTCGTCCGAGCGCCACAGCATCAGCGGCACCACGTCGGCGAACCGCCGGAAGCTGTCGCTCAACGCGACGCTGCCCGTCACCGCAGCCCCGTGCGAAGGATCTCCCGCCTGGTCCGCCGCCGGCGGCGCAGCCATTCCGGACCCTGGTGGCTGACCGCCCATTCTGTACCCGACCCGCTGTGTCGAACTGTGTGAGACGCCGTGATTGGTTCGTGATTGCGCCGGTCAACGTGCCGGTCGGGTCCCCGTTCCGATCCCACGTTGCCGCTGCCGCCGTCATCCACACGGACCTGTGGATTCCCGCACGCGGCGGGGGGCGGGGGCTTTTTGGGGGGCTGCACGCACGTTCCTTGTCCGGCCGCGCTGCCGTCGACACGGGATGTGGTGTGCATCGTTCGTGCAGGCCGCAGCGCGCCCCCGCTCACGCGCGGGCCGGCCGATCCACGCCTTAACGGCCGAGCCGCGGATCCCCTCTCCCGTGCGCTACGATGTTCCCGGATCTGCATCGGACACCGCCGCTCGGGACGGAGCGCGACCGGCTCCCTCTCCCGTGCGGGAGAGGGGACCCGCGCCTGATCCTGCGACCGTGTTGCCCAGACCGATCTGTGAATCCGCCAGCCCGAACGGGAGAGGGGGTTCGTCGCGCCCTATGAGGGCCGATCTGTGCGCATCTTCGCCCACACGGGGCGCGGGCGCGGCTCAGGCCCGGACCAGCTTCGAGACCACCGCCAGGAGCTGCTCCGGCTTGAACGGCTTGGTGATCCACCCGGTGGCGCCGGCGGACTTCGCCTGCTGCTTCACCGACTCGTCCGATTCCGTGCTCAGGAACAGGATCGGCACGCCCGCGCAGGCCGGCACGGTGCGCAGCTGGCGGATCATCTCGATGCCGTTCATCACCGGCATGTTGAGGTCGGTGATCACCAGGTCGATCGCCCCGGCCTTCGCCTTGGCGAGACCCTCTGCGCCGTCCGCGGCCTCGACCACCGTGTGGCCGGCGGGGCTCAGCACGATCTTGATCATCTGCCGGATGCTGGGCGAATCGTCGACGGCGAGAACGGTGGCCATGGTGGGGCGCGGTCCTGGGATCAGAGAGCGGG
>NZ_VRVG01000272.1:0-2532 GCF_008040085.1 Methylobacterium sp. WL7
GGTGGTGCGCGCGCGAAGGCGGGCCGCGCCCCGGGGAGAGTGGGGCGATGATCGTACGCAACGGGCTGGCACACAAGATCGCGCTGATCGGCGCGGCCACGCTCTCGGCCGCGGCGCTCGCGGGCTGTGAAACCGTCGGCAGCGCCGCCGGCCCGCGGCAATACGCGGTGGTGGAGACCGACACCACCGGCGCCACCAACGTCAACATCGCCTCGCTGACCGAGGTGATCCAGCGCAACCCGAACGACGCCGCCGCCTACAACACCCGCGGCGCCGCCTATGCCCGGGCCGGCCAGTTCAACGACGCCATCGCCGACTTCACCAAGGCGATCCAGATCGACCCGAATTCGGGCTCGGCCTACAACAACCGCGCCCTGGCCGAGCGCCAGGTCGGCCGCGACGCCGCCGCCCTGCAGGACTTCACCAAGGCGATCGGCATCGACCCGAATTACGGGCCGGCCTATATCGGCCGCGCCAACGTCGAGCGCGCCCAGGGCAACGTCGACCAGGCGCTCGCCGACCTCAACGTCGCGATCCGGCTGATGCCCGAATCGGCCGAGGCCTACCATGCCCGCGGCCTGGTCCGGCAGAAGCAGGGTCAGGACGCCCAGGCGATCGCCGACTTCGACGCCGCCATCGACCGCAACCCGTTCGTGTCCGCGCCCTACGCGGCGCGCGGCCAGAGCCTGATCGCCACCAACCAGTACCCGAAGGCGATCGAGGACTACAACGCGGCGCTCAACGTGAACAACAAGGACGCCACCTCCTGGGCCTATCGCGGCCTCGCCTACGAGAAGTCGGGCCAGCGCAAGGAGGCGCTCGAGAACTACCAGCGCGCCGCCGTGATCGAACCCAACAACGCCGTCGCCCGCGCCGGCCTCGGCCGCGTGCAGGGCGGGGTCGGCTCGCTGTTCAACTGATCTTTTTTGCCCGGTTCATCCCACCCATCCCCCTCATCCTGACGGGCTGTGGTCCTTCGATCGACAGACGGGCTTGCAACGCCAGGACGAGGCGCGGGTCCCCTCTCCCGTGCGGGAGAGGGACAGGGTGAGGGGTGCGACCTGTCCGGAAAGACCTGGTCCCTCACCCCAGCCCTCTCCCGCACGGGAGAGGGGGCCTGTCGCGCTCCCTCCTCGAAGGATCGGAGAACTCACAGCCTCTGAGATGACGGGGGTTTGGGCGGGATGGCGCGCGAAAGTCGCCCCTTACGCCGCCAGCAGCCCATCCTCCCCTTGCGTGATCCGGCGCAGGTGGTGGGCGGTGTCGCCGAGCTGGTATTCGATCATGGCGAGCCGCTTGAAGTGGTGGGCGCCGATGTATTCGAGCGTCATGCCGATGCCGCCGTGGAGCTGCACCGCCTCCTGGCCGACGAACCGGCAGGCCTTGTTGATCTGCACCTTCACGGCCGCCAGCGCCGCCGCGCGCGCCGCGGGATCCTCCGCCTCCACCATCATGGCGGCGTAGAGCGCCATCGAGCGCGCCTGTTCGAGTTGGATCAGCATGTCCACGGCCCGGTGCTGCAGGGCCTGGAACGAGCCGACGCTGACCCCGAACTGCGTGCGGGTCTTGAGATACGCCACCGTGAGCTTGTGGAGCGCATCCATCGAGCCGACCGCTTCGGCGGCGAGCGCCGCGATGCCGTGCTCGGCCACCCGCTCCAGCAGCGGCAGGCCGCCCTCGGGATCGCCCAGCGCCGCATCGGCCGGCAGCGCGACGTCCGAGAACGACACCTCGGCGGCCCGGCCGCCATCCTGGGTCGGGTAGGCCTCGATCGCCACCCCCCGGGCATCCGCCGGCACCAGGAACAGGCCGATCCCATGCGGGTCGCGCCGCTCCCCGGAGATGCGCGCCGAGACCACCATCAGCCCGGCCGCGTCGGCATTGGGCACGACGCTCTTCGCCCCGCTCAGCACGAACCCGTCGCCCGAGCGCCGGGCCGTGGCCGCCACGTCGTGGAGGTCGTAGCGCGACTGGCGCTCGGTATGGGCCAGGGTCAGCCGCAGGCTGCCGTCGATCACGCCGGGCAGGATCTTTTCCTTCTGCGCCGCGCTGCCGCCGAGCCGGAGCGCCGTCGCGCCGAGCACGAGGCTCGCGAACAGCGGCTCGACCACGAGGTTGCGCCCCACCGCCTCCATGACCAGCATGGTCTCGACCGGACCGCCGGCCAGCCCGCCCTCGTCCTCGGAGAAGGGCAGGCCGGTCACGCCGAGTTCGGCGAACGCCGCCCAGCCCTCTTCGGGGAAGCCCAGGGGGGCCTTCAGCCGCGCCTGCCGGCTCTCCAGCGACGGATACAGGTCCGCCGCCATCCGCTCGACGCTGTCGCGCAGGAGCGACTGGTCCTCGTTCAGGTCGAAATCCATGTCGGTGTCCTCTCGCGGAAGGTCACGGTCGCGGCGTTCATCCCAGCCGCCCCCTCATCCTGGAGGTGCCGGAGTGCAGCGGAGGCTTCGAAGGAGGCCTCCAGCCGGCCGCGCGATCCCTGGAGCCCTCCTTCGAGGCGGCTTCGCCGCGCCTCAGGATGAGGGGGGTGGG
>NZ_VRVG01000273.1:0-2440 GCF_008040085.1 Methylobacterium sp. WL7
GTGTAAAAACTGTTGTAAGTGCACTGAATAAGCGCTCGTAACCTTCATACATCATCATTGATTATTAATCAATTGCTTAAATGACAATAACTTGGGGTAGATAATTTTAAGTATGCCAATTCGATCCTGCTTAAGTAACTGGATTAGCCAAGCCTATGTGGCGATTACCGCCTCACCTCGACTTTGGCCATTCATGCGGTGTGGCAGAGGGCGTAGGCCCAGGGCGCTGGCAGGCGGAAGCGGGGTTTTGTCTGAAGGCGTCGGTGTGGTGATGTCTCTAAATCCCGCTGGCGCCAGATCGCGCAGCGGACCGCGGCTAGGGCATCGGCGAAGGTCAGGCGTGGCTTGGGGTACTATACGGCCGTCGCGACCGCCCGCCGCTGACGGGCCGGTAGCCGTGCAGCCGACAGAGTGACGATTGAGAACGGGGCGAGCAGGCAGGGCGTCGTGCGGGCGATCGCCGTGTCCGAACACTGACGCCGGGGCTCGATGCCGAGATAGGCGCGGACTTCCTGGAAGGTAACCTCGACGCTCCATTGCCGCACGAACCACGACATGACCTTGGCCGGCTCGCGAGCGAGGTCGGTGCAGAGCGGGGCCTGAGGCTCGAAGCGTTGGGCGGGATCGCGCACGAGCACCCAGCGGATCGGCACGACCGGCATCCCGCAGTACCGCCACACCGCGGTGCCGTAGGCGATCTCAATGACCCGCTCGCCCGCCCCGAACCAGCCCGACACGGTGAGGCGACGCCATAGGGTGTCCTTAGCCGCGAGGGTCGCGGCGAGCGTGGGCAGTTGGACGGCCTTGGTGCGGGGCCGTCCGTTCGGGCCCGGCGGCCGCGGGGGGGCGGGCTCGTAGTGCGCCGCGTCGAGCCGCAGACGCGTGATCGCCGTGATGCGGCCACGGCGCATGGCGTCGAGGAACAACAGAGCCGAGAAGCCGCCGTCACCCATCACCACAAGGTCGCGCCCCGGCAGCAAGCGCCGAGCCTGGAGCGCGAGCTGACGTCCGATGTCGATAAGCGGCTTGTGCCGACCGCCCCGTTCACAACAGGCGCGCACGGACGGCACCAGGGCGGTCAGGAATGGCAGCGCTCAGACGCGCCCCGCCCCGGGGGACCAGCGCGAGCAGCATCGGGCTCATCCAGCGCAGCCCGCTTGCCTTAAAGAAATGGCTGTCGGATGAGCGCACCGGGCCGCGGTAGATGCCCTTGGCCGCGATGCGTTTTGCCGCTGAGGCGCTCGATCGTGTCGTCGAGCCCGAGCACTACGGGACTGTGCGGCGCGAGGGCGGTGATCAGCAGTCCAAGCAGGATGCGGCTGCCGGACCGAGGGCACCATGCGGCGTGGTTGAGGGTGCGTTGATCGTTCACGAACCGCCGCTCATGCGCGCGGCCCATGATGCGCATTACGTTGGTCACCGTACGACGCCCAGAGTGAGGATCGCGCCGATCAGGAGGATCTGCGCATGTCGCCACGAGCGGTGGACGAATAGTGGCGTGAACGACAGGATGGGTCCGGCGAAGCGGGCCGGCAAATCCGGCATCGGGTGTCTCTTGCTGGGGACACCCCCAGCCAACTCATGATGCCCGCTTCGTCACCTCGCTTTTCTCGACCGCTTCCCCAATTGGCTAAAGTCGAGTTAAGACCCTCCGCACCGCGCTGGCACGAACATCAGGGGAATACGTGGGGTTCACTTCGTTATCGCTCCATCCTCTCAAGAGTTGGAGCCTCCGGGAAACCCGGCGCGGTTCAGATACGCTTTTACACCGTGAGGAGCGCCGACTCGAAGACGGCCGTGCCGATGACCGCGCGAACCTAAAGCAGCAACCAGCGCGCAGCGTGAGGGGGCCACGGCTGGTGTTCTCTGAAAAATGCCACCTCTCGGCGACCTAAATGGCATCCAGGTCCGCTTATCAACGCTCAGGACCAAGGTTCGACGCAATGCGACTACGTCAAACGGTGGCCATGGCCAAAAGTTTTCAAACAAAAGCATTATTTTTGTAAGATGGTAGGTTTCGATCCTATACGAATGAATTCCGGACAATAACTAACTCCGCGAAAACATCGTGTGGCTTGTTGAAGCCCGCTTTGTTTGAATGGGCGTAAATCGTAGCGATACACGGTTAGAAAGACTATAATCAAGCAACTTGATCATCGCTGAAAATACTGTTTGTGCGGAGGTAAATGAAGCTTCGTGACATGGAACGCCAACAGACTCCACCATGGTCGTCAGCGGAAAAACGAGCAAGTTCGGAGATGAATTATATATACCTGAAAAAGGGCTTACGGGATATGCAGGTGCTCGAATTCTTGAGTTTGGCGCGGCATATTAACATTTTCTTGCGTGGACAAGCACTTGTCCAACCGGGCACTCCCACTTAAGGACCTGAAGCGACCGACGGATCATCCGTCACAGTAAAAGCAGTCAATCTGGAACC
>NZ_VRVG01000274.1:0-2407 GCF_008040085.1 Methylobacterium sp. WL7
CGCCTGAGCCGACAGGAGGATGCCCTCCATATCGCGCTTCAGGGCCATGCCCTTCTTCATGGCCTGGTACTTCATCTCAGAAGCACGGCCGGCCTTCTTGACTTCCTCCAGGGTGCCCGAGACCAGCATGGTCTTGCGCATGATCTGGCAGTAGTTGCCGACGCGCTGGGTCGAGGACGGGAGCACGTAGGCGTAGGTATCGCCTTCGATCTGGGCGTTGTTCAGATCCGGCGGGTCGAGGACATCGATCTGCCACTCGGTCTTGATCGCGTCGGCCGTGTCGGAGCCGATGTTGGAGATGAAGGGCGTGTCGTCCTTGTTGATCAGGAAGATCTTGTCCTGAAGGTCTTCACGCAGGCCCTTGGTGACGTAAACGTCCTGGGTTCCGGCAACCTGTGCCATGGTGTGGGTGCTTTCGGGTCGGCCGCCGGGCTCACGCGGAGCGCACGGGCGGCAGGGTCACTCAAGCCAAGAGTCGGGGATCGTCGCGGCGGCGTTCTGGATGCTCGGATCGCGATGAAACCGTTCCAAGGCGGCTCGGCGGCCTCCCTCATCCCGGGTGCCCGGTGGCCTGGTGGCCGGTCGGATCGGGGGTGCGGCTTTGGCCTTTTCGACAGCGGCCGGCTTGGCGGACTGGAGCTTCCGGAAGGCCATCGCGTCCTTCAGCACCAGCAGAAGCCGGTGGTCCTGAATGCCTGCGATGTCTTCAGGGGCCAGCCCGTAGGCGGTCGCCTGCTTCTGGGCATCCGCAAAGAAGGTGTTCCGGCCTTCGGGGGTCCGAAGTTCCGGAAGCTTCTCCTGCATCAGCCGAATTTCGTTCTGCAGCGCGACCTGTGCGGCCTGCGTCTGCTCAGCCTTGGCGGCTTCCTGAGCCTGCCGCTGCTGGTGTGTCTGCTGCTGGCCGAGGCTCTGGCGCGCCTGCACCAGCTTCTCCAGCTTCTGGACCTCGGCGGTGTAGTGCGCCTGCGCCCGCAGGTAGCCCTGCGGATCGGTGTCGATCATCGACTGGCTGGGCGGCTGCGGGAGCGAACCGCGGGTGATCTCGGTGGCGAGATCCAGCACCTGGGCCAACTCGCCCTCGGACTGCTGCAGCCGCTGCTGATAGGTCTCGACCTGCTTGCGGGTCTCGGCGACTTCCTGCGTCTTGCGGGTGTAATCCGCCGTCCGCATGAACCCGCGCTTGATCTCCTCGATCGGGTATTCCTGGCCGTCGATCTTGACGGTGATCGCGTCCTTGGCTTCCTCGGGCTTGTCCTCGCCCTTGGCGTCCTTGGTGGCGTCTTCGCCGTCCTCGGGCTCCTCAACCTCGGGCTCGCCCTCTTCGCCCATGTCCTCGTCGGTGATCCCTTCCGACGGCAGCGGCTCGCGGGCTTCCTCGGTCTCTTCGGCCGCTTCCGTGGCCGTCTCGTGCTTCGGTGTCTCGCGTGCCTGCCGCTCGGCAGCCGAACCACCTTCGTCGAGGTCGTCGTCGAAGCCCCAATCCTCATCGGTGATGCCCGCTGCGTGCGCGCGGAGGTCGGTGGTGTTGGCTTCGGGCGCAGAAACGCGCTCCGCGGGAGCAGAGGTGCCGGCCATGTGGTTGTGCTCACTGTTGCGCGGCGGGTGCTGGGTCTAGGCCCAGGCGCGGCGCGGGGTGCCGACTAAGCGACGTCGACGGGCTCGGACCCGACGGTCTTGCCGCTGGTCACGAGGTTCTGGAGGCCCAGGCGGAAGGCGCGGGCGGCCTGCAGATCGCACACGCGCGCGATCAGCATCGGGTGATTGGTCATGTCGGCGAGCGACAGGGTGGTGAGGGCGTCGACGGCGCCGGTCTCGATCCGGTCGAGCAGGTGCTGAACGATCTCGTCGTCGAGGATCTGTTGAGCGCGAACGCCATCGGCGCGGGGGTCTTCACCGATCACTGCGGCCTCGCCAGTTGGGCCATGCCGGAGACGTGCAGACCGTGCTGCAACTCCTGCATCTTCAGGTGCGCCTCAAGCTCCAATTCCTGCCGCCGCAGATCGAACTCCTGCTGAAGCTCTGCCTGCTTGGCCTGCGCCTCGAGCGCCAGCACTTCGCGACGCTGCTGGAGGTCCATGCCGGCCTGCGCGGTGTCGGCCTGAGCGTCGATCTGGATCTTCTGCTGCCGAAGGGCGACGTCGGCCTGCAGCTTCTGCTGGTCGAGCTGGCCCTTCTGAGCCAGCGCTTGCGCCTGCGCCTGAGACCGCGCCTGGATGGCCGCAACACGCGGATCCATGGGCGGCGGCTTCGACGCCATGTACGCCTGTACAGCCTGCGCATCCGGCATCTTGAAGAACTGCTCGGGGTTCCGCATGCCGGACGCCTCGACCATTTTCTGCAGCGTGCCGACGATCTCCGGAACGCCGCAAACCGGGTTGGTCAGGCCAAACTGCTTGATCACCAGTTC
>NZ_VRVG01000275.1:0-2315 GCF_008040085.1 Methylobacterium sp. WL7
AACCCCCACCGAAGGGCTCAGTCCTTCGGGAACCCCTTGGTTCAAGCCGCGCGGTTGAAGGCGCCCCGCACCGTCACGAACGCGTCCGCGCCGACATCGACGGGCAGCAGGGTGTCCATCACCCGCGAGGCCGGCAGGGTCACGATCACCTCGGTGCCCTCGCGCGGCCGCGAGGACAGCTGGAACTGGCCGCCGTGCAGCTCCACCAGCCCCTTCACGATCGGCAGGCCGAGCCCCGAGCCCTGCTCGGCGGTCTTGATCGCCAGGGAGCCGCGGCCGAACGACGACATCACCGTGCCGAGTTCGTCCTCGGGGATGCCCGGTCCGCTGTCCTTCACCGAGACGTACTGCCCGCCCGAGGCGGTCCAGCCGACCTTCAGCCAGATCTCGCCGCCCGGCGGCGTGAACTTGACGGCGTTCGACAGCAGGTTGAGCACGATCTGGCGCAGCGCCCGCTCGTCGGCCCAGAGCCGCGGCAGCGAGGCGTCGACCAGGTCGTGGAAGGTCTGGTTCTTCGCCTTGGCCCGCAGGCCCATCATGTGGCGGCATTCCTCGACCACGTGGGCGAGCTGCACCGCCTCCTCGTTGAGCTCGTAGCGGCCGGCCTCGATGCGCGACAGGTCGAGGATCTCGTTGATCAGGTTCAGCAGGTGCATGCCGCTGTCGTGGATATCGTTCGAGTATTCCCGGTAGGACGGCGCCGTGTGGATGCCGAACACCTCGTTCTTCATCACCTCCGAGAAGCCCAGGATGGCGTTGAGCGGCGTGCGCAGCTCGTGGCTCATGGTGGCGAGGAAGCGGGATTTGGCGAGGTTCGCTTCCTCGGCCCGGCGGCGCGCCTCGTCGGAATTGGCCTTGGCCTGCTCCAGTTCGCCGAACACCGCGTCCTTCTCGGCCCGGGACCGCAGGGCGCCCACGGTCGAGGCGTAGAGGCGGCGGGCCAGCCCCAGGAAGAACAGCTGCGCGCCGGCGGCCATCAGCACCAGCAGCAGCGCCTCCATGCCCTTCGAGCAGGCGGCCAGCGACGCGGTGGCGAGGACCAGCGGCACCAGGGCGGCGACCGCCGCCACCGGCACCGTCGCCGCCAGCATGGTCGAGACCGCGGCCGCGATGACGAGGCCGAACAGCGCGAAGGTCCAGCCGCCGGTGGTGCCGAGCCCGATCATCGCCGACCACGACAGGCTCTGCAGGACCTCGCCGATCAGGAAGCGGCGGCGCCAGCGGGCGAGCGGGATCGTGGCCGCGTCGGCCCGCAGGAAGCCGCGGCTCAGCGTGGTGTTGAGCGTGACCATCAGGATGACGCCGAGCGCCCAGAGCGCGGCCACGACCGGGGCGATCCAGAAGGTCGCCGCCGTGGCCAGGGTGACGGCGAACAGCACCAGCGGAATGCCGGCGCCGGCCCGGTACCGGGCGTAATGGCGGAGCAATTCGTGGTCGAAGGCCCGCTCCAGGCCGGTCTGCGAGGTCAGCTTCTCGCGCGCCGAGCGGATCTCGCGGGCGACTCCGAGGCGTCGCGCCGCCTCCTCCGTCGAGGGGCCGCGACCGCGCTGCACCATCTCGACGGTGAGATCGGACATGGGATTGTTGAAACTCGGCTCGAACGCGGCGGCGAGGCAGCTGGGCAGGGGGGCGACGGCGCCAGGATGGGGCGGATGTCTTAAGAAGCGGCTGCCGGCATCGGTCGCATCTTACGTATCGGCGTCCGCGCCATGGGGATCCGCCGGCCGGATCGACGTGCGACGCCACACATCGTTGGCCTGGCGGGGCCGGTTACGGTAAACGACCCGCGTGGCGGGGCCGAAGCGCCGCGATCCGGCGCGCGCCCGGATCCCGCGTGTCGATCGAGGGCCGCCGACCATGCCGAAGCTCACCGTCAACGGCGTCACCCACACGGTCGACGCCGACCCGGACATGCCCCTGCTCTGGGTGCTGCGCGACCGCCTCGACGCCACCGGCACCAAGTACGGCTGCGGCATCGCCCAGTGCGGCGCCTGCACGGTCCACCTCGACGGGCAACCGGTGCGCTCCTGCCAGACCAAGGTCGGCGATGTCGGCACCGCCCAGGTGACCACCATCGAGGGCGTGTCCGGCCGCGTGGCCGAGGCCGTCCAGGCCGCGTGGCGCAAGCTCGACGTCGTGCAGTGCGGCTACTGCCAGTCCGGACAGATCATGTCGGCGATCGGGCTCCTGTCCGGCAACGCCAAGCCCTCCGACGCCGACATCGACGGCGCCATGGACGGCAACATCTGCCGCTGCGGCACCTACCAGCGCATCCGCGCCGCGATCCACGAGGCCGCGCGCGACCTCGCCTGAAG
>NZ_VRVG01000276.1:0-2290 GCF_008040085.1 Methylobacterium sp. WL7
ACCTAAATCCGTTGCCCGTATGTGGCTCAGGCACCGGGGACACGAGCGCCACCCGCGCCGCAATTTTTGAAAGATCGATCGCTTCTTTTTTCCAAACTAAAAATTGCTTCAAGATGTAAGAGCGAATTCATTCGAAGCACTGTCGAGAGTGACTTATATCGTTGTGGAGCACGGCATGAGCCCGCTTATCATCCACACTGCAAGCCTCATTCTGCCATCTTGAACCGAGGCCAAAGACGGGGCCCGGAGATCCGCAGGACTCGGGCGAAAAGTACGATTGGCCGCATGGATCTTGTTCGGTTCGCCCTGAAGTTCCGCAAGAGCTTCTATGTTCTTGCCGTTCTCATGTTCCTCGCAGGCATTGGCTCGATTGCGGTGGCGCCGAAGGACGTGCTGCCATCCGTGGATATACCCGTGGTGGTGGTGGTCTGGACCTATAACGGCCTCGACGCGACCGACATGGTCCAGCGCATCACGAACTACAGTGAGTTCTCGCTGTCGAGCAACGTGAACAACATCCGGCGGATCGAGTCGGCCTCGATCCAGGGTACCGTGACAGAGCGGATCTACTTCGATTCGGCGGTCAGTATCGATCTCGCGATTACACAGGTCGATTCGGCTATGAACGCCATCCGCTCGCGTATGCCGCCCGGGGTGCAACCGCCGGTGATTATGCGGTTCTCCGCATCGTCAGTGCCGGTCATCCAGATGGCCCTGTCGTCGTCCAAGCTGCCCCTCACGAAGGTTTTCGATTACGCCCAGTACCGAACCCGTCGGCGTCTCGCCGAGGTGCCAGGCTCGACCCTGCCGTCCCCATATGGCGGCGCGCCGCGTCAGGTGATGGTCGATCTCGACCCGGCCAAACTTCGCGCGATCGGCATGACGCCGCTCGACGTTCTGAATGCGGTGCTCAAGCAGAATCTGGTCGTTCCCTCCGGGCTCGCCAAGATCGGGACGCAGCAATACACGGTTCGGCTGAATTCAAGCCCGCTTCTGGTCGATCAGCTGAACCGCATCCCGATCAAGGTCGAGAACAACCAGCCGATTCTGCTGCGAGACGTCGCCCAGGTGCGGGACGGTTCTCCGCCGCAGATCAACATCGTCCGCGCCGACGGCCATCACTCCGTCCTCTTGCAGGTGCTGAAGAACGGCGCGGCCTCGACCCTGGACGTCGTGAACGCCGTCAAGGCCGCCCTGCCCGACATCCACGCCGCCGCACCGAAGGGCATGACGATCACGCCGCTGTTCGATCAGTCGGTCTTTGTCTCGGACGCCATCTCCGACGTGGTGCGCGAGGCGGTGATCGCGGCCGGGCTCACCGGCCTCGCGATCTTGCTGTTCCTGGGCTCGTGGCGCTCGACCCTCGTGGTGCTCGTCTCGATCCCGCTCTGCATCCTGACATCCCTGTCGATCCTGGTCGCCATCGGGCAGACCATCAACGTCATGACGCTGGGCGGGCTGGCCCTCGCGGTTGGCATCCTGGTGGACGACGCCACGGTGGCGATCGAGAACACCTACCGGATGTTCGAGGAGGGTTTCCCGTTCCGGCGTTCGGTGGTCGAGGGCGTCGCGGGCATCGCCAAGCCAGCACTGATCTCGACGCTGGCGATCTGCTCGGCCTTTTCGGCGGTCTTCTTCCTCACCGACGCGCCCCGCTACCTGTTCGTCCCGCAGGCCGAGGCGGTGGTGTTCGCGATGCTGACCTCCTACCTGCTGTCGCGGACGCTCGTCGCCATCCTGATCGACGTCCTCGTCGCCCCGGAATACGCCCGGCATCACGGCGGCGCAGAGCCGGCAGTCGACGGGGTGGCGCCGCGGCGGCGCTCGATCCTCGGCCGGGGCCTCACCTTCGTGACGCGTCCCCTCCGCTGGGTGTTCCGGTATCCGCTGCGCGGCGCGCTCGCCTTCCGGGGCGCCTTCGAGCGGGGCTTCACGCGGTTCCACGCGGGCTATGTCGGCCTTCTCTCCGCCGTGCTCCGCCACCCGGGCCGCGCCCTGTGCGGCGTGCTCTCCGTCTTCGCGCTGACCGCAGCGATCTTCCCCTTCGTCGGGCAGGACTATTTCCCGCAGATCGAGTCCAGCCAGATGACGCTGCACATCCGCACCCGCCCGGGTCAGCGGATCGAGCAGGCGGAGAAGCGGTTCGCGCAGGTCCAGGACGATGTCTTCTATCTTCAGCCCTCCGATATCATCACGCAGATCCTCAATTTCGGCACGATCGCCCAGATCGACGTGCAGGTGTCGGGACGCCACGACGCCGACGATCTCGCCGTCGCGCGCGATCTCGTGC
>NZ_VRVG01000277.1:0-2246 GCF_008040085.1 Methylobacterium sp. WL7
CGATCACCGCCCACTGCGCATCCGAGAGCCAGAACAGCTCCGCCATCGCCGCCTCCGTGCTGCACGCGGCGGCCCTGAATCACAAAATCACAGAGCTCGCAAGAGCTTGGTGCGGTTCACACCCTAGAGCTGTTGCCGTTTAGCTTGGGTCATAAGCGTCGTATCCAGCGGCAGTGATGTAGTTGCGGCATTCAGCTGGGGTGAAGGCTGCGAAGGCCCGGGCGATGGCTGCCCAAAGGTCTGGGACGGTTCGGGCAGCGGCGGTGCGCAGCAGCGCCTTGAGCTTTGAGAAGGCCTCCTCATCCTGAGCCTGTCGAAGGATCGATCGGGTTGAAGTCGGGCGAGTAGGCCGGGAGGTAGAGGAGCCGCGCGCCGGCCGCCTCGATGGCTTCGCGCACGCCGACGACCTTATGGGATTGCAGGTTGTCGAGGATGACGTTGTCACCCGGCTTCAGCACCGGGACCAGGGTGTCGGTGACGTAGGCGCGGAAGCGCGCGCCGTTGGTGGCCCCGTCGAACAGGGTGGTGGCGACCAAGCCGCTGGTGCGCAGGGCGGCGGTGACGGTGATGGTCTTGTAATGATGGGGTGGACGCCCCCCGACGGCATCGACGTGCCAAAGTGGTGGTTTTGTGAACCACCCGAGGGAGGCGTCCGTGACAGAGGTTAGCACCATCGGCCTGGATCTGGCCAAGAACGTCTTTCAGGCGCACGGCGCGAATGCTGCCGGTGCCCCGATCTTCCGCAAGAAGCTACGGCGTGATCAAGTACTCGCCTTCTTTGCGGCCCAACCACCCTGCCTCGTGGCGATGGAGGCCTGCCCCGGCGCGCATCATTGGGGCCGCGAGATCGGCAAGCTCGGCCACACGGTCAAGCTGATCGCGCCTGCCTACGTGAAGCCCTTCGTTAAGCGCCAGAAGAACGACGCGGCCGATGCCGAGGCGATTTGCGAGGCCGCGCAGCGTCCGACCATGCGCTTCGTTGCCGTGAAGAGCGAAGCCAAGCAAGCCTCCGCGGTGATCTTCCGGACTCGCGATGTGCTGGTCGGCCAGCGTACTAAGCTCATCAACGCGATCCGCGGCCATCTTGCCGAGTACGGCCTGATCGCGCCGCAGGGACCCGCCCATATCGAGCGGTTGATCGCGCAGATTGAGGATCCCGCTTCGGACATTCCTCCAGCCGCCCGCGCCAGCCTTGCCGTGCTCGTTTGTGCGCTCCGCCATCTGCAGGAACAGACCGCAGCGCTCGATGCCGAGATCGCCACGCGCGCGAAGGCCGACGATACGGCTCGGCGGCTGATGAGCGTGCCCGGTATCGGGCCGCTGATCGCCACTGCCATCGAGGCCTTGGCCCCACCCGTCGAGACGTTTCGTTCGGGCCGCGACTTCGCCGCCTGGGTCGGGCTGACACCGGTGCAGCGCTCGACTGGCGGCAAGGAGCGGCTCGGACGTACCTCGCGTATGGGCGAGCGGACGTTGCGACGTCTGCTGATCATCGCTGCCAGCGCAGTCGTACGCTGGGCCAAGCGCAAGGGCGTCCCGGCGGACTCATGGCTTGGCCAAATGCTCGCGCGCAAGCCGCCGATGCTGGTCATCGTGGCTGTGGCGAACAAGAACGCGCGCATCGCGTGGGCCCTTCTGACGAAGGGTGGGATCTACCGAGCTCCGGCCGTCACCGCGTAGGCGGGGCGGACGCGAGGCTGTCGGAGGGCGTGAGGAGGTCAACGGACAGGTATGGCGCAACGTCGGTGAGACGGAGTTGGGAGAACCAGGCTCAGGGTAAGCGCTTCGAGCGCGCTGTAGTGATGTGGTCCCGACTCTCGCACTCCCATACGGGCCCGCGGCATGTAACCCGCCGCATCAGAGGCCGGACACATGGCAGCACCCGATCACGCGCAGCGCCCGTCCAGAGATTTTGCTTGCACCCGAAGGGGCGTCCACACATGGCCCTGGGGCACGAGGAGCCGGCAGCGCTCGCCGCGTGGAGCCCTACCGTAAGTGCGGGCCATGTTCGTGGCGGTCGCCGTCTCGTCGATGAAGACGACGGCATCGGGGTCGAGGTCGAGTTGACCCTCGAACCACGCC
Organism: Methylobacterium sp. WL7; assembly: GCF_008040085.1. NCBI lineage: Bacteria > Pseudomonadati > Pseudomonadota > Alphaproteobacteria > Hyphomicrobiales > Methylobacteriaceae > Methylobacterium > Methylobacterium sp. WL7. The sequence goes on from NZ_VRVG01000277.1 coordinate 2,083, forward strand.
TCCCGTGCGGCTCTCACGTCCGGACGCTCCTGCTCGGCCGCGTCGACAGCCCCTTTTTACGGGTGACCCGATGCCGGGCGAAGAACCGCCACAGCCCGCTGACGCTCGTGCGGACACCCTGCTCGGCCAGGATATCACGCACCTCGTGCAGGAAGGCCTGCGGC
>NZ_VRVG01000278.1:0-2215 GCF_008040085.1 Methylobacterium sp. WL7
ATGAACCGGCCCGCCCGCACCCAGCGGCGCACGGCGTTGCGGGATGCGCCGAGACGGCGAGCGATCTCTTTGGTCGGCAGACCTTCGCCGTGGAGGCACAGGGCCGCCTCGCAGCGGTCGCGTCGCCGGCTGCTCACGTTCGTTGGCGCTGTCTTCGCCAGATCAGGGGAGCCGGCGGGGTCGTGCACGGCGCGGTGCGCCACGTCTCGGATCTCGGACTGGTGCCGCTCGACGATGCCGCGCAGGGCCTCGGAGGCGTTGACGAGCAGGTGCCAGCGATCCGCGACCTGCGTCGCCGTCGGTGCTCCCGTGCGCGCGGCCTCGGCGTAGGGTCCCGAACGGTCACGACTGACGACGGTCACGCTCGGATGGGCGGTGAGCCAATCTCGCACCGGTGCCGACGAGCGGCCGGGCAACAGATCGATGACGCGCCGCCGCTCCAAGTCGCACACGTTGGTGCCGTAGGACCGGCCGCGCCGCGACGCCCAATCGTCGATGCCGATGACCCGCGGCGGCGGAGACGGTACGGTCCCGCGACGACGGATCAGGCGCAGGACGGTGTCGCCGCTGACAGGCATGGCCAGCCGCCGCGACAACCGTGCGCCGGCCTCACCACCCAGCACCATGCCGATGTCGGTCTGCGCCGCGGCCAACCGGTCGCTGCGGCGCGCCTTGCGCGTACCCAGCCCCGGCACGCGTTCGGCAAAGATCCGCCCCGGGCAATGGCCGCAGCGGAAGCGGCGCACCTGCACCCGCCACGCCACCGACCGGTCCTGTCAGGGCAGGTCGTCGAACGTCCGCCAATACCTGCTGTGCACCCGCACTGACGCACGCCCGCAGACCCGACAGCAGGCTTGGGCTGCCGTGGTTCGGGCGGTGATCAGCAACCGGGACGTGTCCAGCGTCAGACCATCGACGTGCAGGTCGTCCGGGACCGACGGCAACGAAGGGTTCGAGATCGGCATCGCACTGCCCTCGGGCCAACATGCGAATCAACGTCCAAACCACCGCTCAGCACCGAAAGTGCGTAAGAACCAATGTTCAACGCTGTTTGACAGATCGTGGCGGCGGTCGGTCGTGCGGGGCCGGAATCGGCGCCCTGCCAGGGCTCGGATGCGATGACGGCGCATCAGGCGCTCCACTCGCCCGCGACTGGCCGTTCCTCCCTCCGCACAGAGGGTGGCATGCACCCGAGGCGAGCCGTAGCGCCTGTGATGGCCGGCATGAATACGCCGGACGTCGTCGAGCAGGCGACGGTTGGACGCCGACCGGGCACTCTCGGGACGGGATCGACAGTCGTAGTAGCCGCTGCGAGAGACTTCGAGCACGCGGCACATGAGACGCACCGGCCAGGTGCTCGCATGCTGCTCGATGAAAGCGAACGTCATTTGGGCATCTTCGCGAAAATGCCGATCGCTTTTTTAGGAGGTCGCGCTCCATGCGCGTCCGGTCGAGTTCACGCCGCAGGCGAGCGATCTCTGCCGCCTGGTCGGAGGCGGAAGTCACCGGGCTCGCGGATGCAGTTTTTAGCGATCCGGCTGCGCGCAGCGATGGAGGGCTCCCCATCAGCGCCGTGCGCCACTGCCTCCGCAGGGACGGTTCGATCCCGAGTTCAGCCGCGATCTGCATCTGTGGTCGCCCACTGCTTTCCAGCAGGGCCACCGCCTCGCGTTTGAACTTGGGCGTGAACTCCCGTCTCGTCTTCGCCATCAAACACCTTCCCAGCCCACAAGGAGCGTATCAGAGGTGTCCATAGAGCCGGGGAGGATCAGTCGGCCTCTCGCGCGAGACTTAAAGCATCTCGATCCATGCGCTCCCCGCTGTAGTCGGTTGTTCCGTCGTTCTGATATTGCCACCGGGCAACGCCAACTACATGCCCACGGCGCGAGGTGCTGGTCGAAGCCCTGGCGGCATTCACGGTCTAATCTCGACACTGTAACGCAGGCTGGATGCGCTTCGACCTGCGGGGTAGATGCGTCCCACCGGTTATCTCAGATAGGCTTGGCCGCAAGCGGCTCGTGCGGCATGACATACGCCGCTAACGCAATCGCTAACGAATCCTTGACCTCAAATCGTCAGGGAGGCCTCCACCGCATCGCGACCTACTTCGACAAGCTCGTCCGCGACTATCCCCCAACCGTTGCGCTCCCGGGGAGCCATTAATTTCCAACCTTAATCAATATTAACTTCTAAGATATAGAAAAGTACGCCCCGC
>NZ_VRVG01000279.1:0-2176 GCF_008040085.1 Methylobacterium sp. WL7
GTGTGAAGGTGACCACGTTGCTCATGATGTCAGGTCTCGGGGTGTGATGGGGGAGCCCGGCAGGATCCGGCCGGGGCGGTACGCACGGCTGCAGAAGGGGCGGCGGGCGCCGGTCAGCGCCGCGCCTGCTCGGCGGCCCAGGCCGCGAGGTCCTGGATGAAGCCCGCGGTTTCGGCGTCGTCGCCGTTCTCGATGATGCGTTCGGCCACGAGACCGAGCCGGATCTTCCGGTCCCAGAAAGCGGCCGGCCGGCGGCTCTGCATCTCGGCGGCGGCTTTGCCCTCGACGGTGGTCAGTTCGTCCGCGAGCCAATGCAGCAGCCTGCCGGCCGCATTGTCCGAGCAGCATTCCATGCAGGACATGGCGTAGGCGACGCTCGACAGCTCGCGCATCCTCTCGTGGACGGCTCGCAGCTCGTTGATGTCGGTGGAGGCGAAGTCGACCTGGTCGCCGATGTCCGACTTTGGGGGGCTCGGCGACAGTGCGTCGAGGTGCAGTTCCCGGCGAATGCGCCTGATGTCTTCGACCGTGGTCTCCGGACTTACCCGGCGATGAAATTCGGCCCACGCGGCCCCGCGGAGACGAGCGAGATCCCGCGCGATGCCGTCGGCGACCGGGACGAAGCTGGACGGCTCGAGGGCGGGCGCGGCCATGAAGCCGGGCGGCGGGTCGTACCAGTCGACCGGCTGGACGGGGGCACATGCGCCTGCCCCGGCGATCAGTGAGTCCGCGGCGTGGTCGCTGACCGTCATGCCCGGCTCGTCGCCGCGTTCGCCCTTCAGCGCCATGGCCCAAGCCTCGGCGAGAGCGCGGTAACCCTCGGGGGTCGTTGGGCGCACGGCCTTCAGGCCCTGGTAGGCGGCGCCCTGGGCCTCATCCAATTTTGCTGACAGCTCGTCGGGCACCTCAGCGTCCAGAACTTCGCCCAACGCATTCCAGCTCGCCCGGAACACGGTCACGACCGCCAGGGCGGGATCGGGTTCGGCGGCCGGGTGCGTCTCCGACGCGGCTGAGCCGGGCGATGCGGGCTCGGCGACAGGAGGGCGTGCGACGCGCGAGAGATCTGCCTGCAAGTCGGAGGCGCGCTCGCGCAGGCTGGCAGCGGCATCGGGGCGGATCAGGTTCTTGAGAGAGGTGCGCAGGGACATCGCGGGATCCTCGAGGAGAGGTGCGCGGGCGACCGGCCCGCTCGGATTGCGGGTCGGGTCAGAGCAGGGTGGCAAGGCCGATGAGCACCATGCCGCCGCCGATGATGAAGGCGGCCGCGAGTAGCTCACCGGCGATGTCGAGGAAGCGCAGGGACCGGCTGTGCGCCGTGTCGGGGCGGATGGGGGTGACGGCCTCCCAGGCCTCGATCGTGCCGGGCTGGGTCTCGTCGGGCAGGTTGCGGTAGCGGCGGTCCAGCGGGATCTGGCGGCGGCCCGTGCGGGCACTGGTGCTGCGCACCGGGACGGGCTGGCTGAAGTTCGGGATGCGGGCATAGGACATCGTTCGCGCTCCTGGTGGGGCTCGTGGCGGTGGGTCGGTGGTGGGGAGGTGCTGCGCCTTGGGTCGGCGCCGATCAGTCGGACGCAGCGCGGGCCTTTGCTGCCGACGCGGTGAGCGGCAGCGCCTCGAGGAAGGCCAAGAGGTCCGAGCGGAGGATGAGCGTGACGCCGCGCAGCTTCCGCGCTGGTAGGGCGCCCTCAGCGATCAGTTCGAAGATCAGGGCCTCACTGATCCCGATGGCAGCCGCAGCCGTGCGGGGGCGGTAAGCCAACGGATCGGCTGAGGGAGTGAGAGGCGCTTCAGTCGTCGGCTCGGAGCTACGGGGCATCGTGCCCTCCCCTCAGTGCGCAGTAGCGGCGCGGGCCATCTTGGCAGCCTGCCAGGCGGCCTTGAGGGCGGTGGACAGGGCGGCGGCGCGGGTGAGACCGTAGCGCTCCTGCAGGCCGGTGGCGGCAACCGCAGCGGCGGTCATGATCGCCGAGTGGTCGAACTTGCCGGCGACGACTAGGGGGCGGCGCTGAAACCGAGCGAAGCCCTGGATCTGGGCGCGGGCGCTAAGCAGGCCGGCGGGAACCTTAGGTCGTGAACCCATAACGGGTGGCACGGTTTGGTCGGGGCGTCGTTGGTTCTCCGAATAGAGGACCGAGGATGGCGCGGTTTGACCTGACGGACGCAGAGTGGGCGGTGA
>NZ_VRVG01000027.1:0-51888 GCF_008040085.1 Methylobacterium sp. WL7
GCCGTGTAGGCCTCGAGGATCACGATCGTGAATCCGGCGGCCGTCAGGGCCGCCTCGGGCTCGGGCTTGCGTGCGGTCCCGGTGGCGTGGAGCAGGCGCGCTCCGGCCGGCAGCCCCTCGGCTACCAGGGCGGCGAGCCCGGCCGCGTCGCCCGGTCCCTCCCGCACGGGCCCGAGCCCCGCCGCGCGCGCCCGCTCGGCGGTCCGGGGCCCGACCGCGAAGACCGGCAGGCCGCGCAAGCGGTGCGTGTCCCGGAGGGCCGGCACCGCGTGGGCGCTGGTGAACAGCAACGCGTCGAACGCACCGGCGGGCGGTTCGGCGCCGGTCGGCCCGATGGCCAGCACAGGGGCGACGAGGGCGGCGTGCCCGCGCGCGGCCAGGGCCGCGCCGGTGCGGGCGGCCCCCGGCTCGGGACGGGCGACCCAGACGCGCAACCGCTAGGCTTCCAGGGTCAGGCGGACGCCGTGGCGCGCTTCCTCCCCCGGCGGCAGCAGGCGCTGCGCGTCGCGCTCCTGAAGCGGACCGGAGAAATCCGCCCAGTCGGCGTAGCCGGTCCAGCATTCGAGCGACAGGAACGGCGCGGTCGGCTTCGTCCAGACGGCGAGGTGCGGGAAATCCTCCATCTCCATCCGGATCGCTGTCCCGGGCCCGGTGAAGCGCATCCGGCGGCTCTTCGCGTTCCGGAACACGAACGCCTCGGTGAAGATCGCCGGGTCGAGGGGCAGGGTGTCGCCGGCCAGGGGGATCGGCTGCTCGTCGCGCAGCAGCAGCCCGCCGGGGCCGACCTGCGGGGCGAACGGGCGCTCGGCCCGCTCGAATTCCACCGCGTAGCCGCCGTCCCGGGCCCGCGCACCGCCCGCGAAGGGCCACGGGAAGGCCGGGTGGAACCCGAGCGCGTAGGGCAGGGGGACGTCGCCGGGATTGGCCACGGTGACGGTGAGGTCGAGCCCGGCCGGCCGCACCCAGGCCGCGATGTCGAGCCGGAAGGCGAACGGGTAATGCGCCTTTGTCTCCGGCCCGTCGGTCAGCCGTAGAAGCACCGCGTCGGCGCTGCGCTCCACCACAACGAAGGGCAGGTCCCGGGCGAAGCCGTGCTGGGCCATCGGGTAGGTCTCGGACCCGACCCGCACCCGCCCGCCGGACGAGGCGCCGACCACCGGGAAGAGCCAGGGGGCGTGCCGGTTCCAATGCACCGGATCGCCGCTCCATAGGTACTCGGTGCCGCCGACCCGCCAGGATACCGGCTCGGCCCCGTGGGTCGAGAGCACGGCCGTGGTGCCGTCCGGAGCGGTCAGGTCGATGCGCGTGCTCAAGCGGGCCTCCCGGGCGATCCTCGAACCGCCGAGGTAACGGACGCGGGCCGGGACGCAAGGGGAGGCCGCCGCCTCACGCCACATTCCCCAACCCCGGGAGGATCGTTTCCGGCGGCCCGGAGGCGACGAGCCGGCCGGCCTCCAGCACGTGGACCGCGTCGGCCCCCTCCAGGGTCGAGAGCCGGTGGGCGATCAGGATCAGGGTGCGTCGGCCCGAGAGCGCCCGAAGGGCGCGCATCACGGCCCCTTGCGTCTCGTCGTCCAGCGCCGAGGTCGCCTCGTCGAACACGATCACGTCCGGGTCGTGGTAGAGCGCCCGGGCGATGCCGAGGCGCTGGCGCTGGCCGCCGGAGAGCCGGGCCCCGCGCTCGCCGACGCGCGCGCCGTAGCCGTGGGGCAGGGCGGCCACGAAATCGTGGGCGCCGGCGAGCCGGGCCGCGCGCTCGACGGCGGGCAGATCCGGCGCGTCGAGGCCGAGCGCGATGTTCTCGGCCACGGTGCCGTCCACGAGGAAGACGTCCTGCGGGACGTAGCCGATCCGGTTCTGCCAGGCGGGGAGGGCGCTGGCGTCGAGCACCCGCCCGTCCACGGTGATCCGGCCCGTGCCCGGGGTGAGCACCCCCAGCAGCAGGCCCGCCAGGGTCGACTTGCCCGAGCCGGTGCGGCCGGCGAGCCCAATCGTGGTGTTGACCGGGATCGTCAGGTCGATGCCGACCAGCGCCGGCCGGCCGGTGCCGTAATCGAAGCCGATCCCCTCCAGACGGATGCCTTTCGTGAAGGGAAGACGCTCTGCGGTGCGGGGGACCGGGCCACGCTCGTCGGCCAGCGCGTCGACCATCACCCGCACCACCGGGCTGTAGAAGCGCATCAGGGAGACGGATGTAAAAATGTTCTGGAAGGCCGGGAGCATCCGGTAGCCCGCGAAGGCGAACAGGCCCAGCAGCGGCAGGATCCCGGCCACATCCAGCCCCTGGGCCAGGGCGAACAGCACCACCACGATCACCCCGCCGAAGGCCAGGGCCTCGATCACGAAGCGGGGCATCTGGCCGGTGAGCAGGCTCTCCGCGGTGGCGATCGCGTAGGCCCGCGCCGGGGCGTCGAACCGGCCCGCGAAGGCCTCGGCCCGGCCGTAGAGCTTGAGTTCCGTGAGCGCCCCGAAGGTCTCCTGCACGATCCGGAACCGGGCCTCGTTATCGGCCACCGAGCGGCCGCCGAGCCGGGCGAGCCGCGCCCGCATGATCAGGTAGATCCCGACATAGAGGCCGCCGAAGCCGCCCCCGAGGATCAGGGCGAGCTGCGGCGCGTAGGCCACCAGGAACGCGATCACCGCGAGCGCCGAGGTCGCCCGGGAGGCGAGCACGGTGGCCGGCGTCAGCACGCCGACGACCAGCCGGTCGGTCTCGGACAGGACGTTCTTGGCGAGTTCCGCGCTGTTGGCCTGGGCGAAGAACAGCCGCTCCCGGTCGAGATAGCGGAACAGCATCCGCCGGCTGAAGCCGTAGCCGGCCAGATGCGTGAACCGGAGCTGCGCGTAGGTCAGCCCGGCATTGACCACCGCCGTGGTCAGGATCGCCAGCAATGCCGCCCCGCCGGTGACCAGCAGGAAGCTGCGCTCGTCGGCAAGGCCCAGGACTTCACGGGCCTGGGCCAGGTACGGCACGCGGGTCGCCGCCGAGGGGTCGCCGACCAGGGTCAGGAACGGGATCACCGAGGCGACGCCGACCACCTCCAGCAGGGCCGCGACGGCCAGGCCCAGCGCGATCAGGGCGAGCCGCCGCCGATCGCGCGCGCGCATGATGCGAACGAGATCGATCAGCGCGCGCATGGTTCGGGACGGATCGGCGGGAAGGCTCGCATGGCCGGGCCGGGCTTAGAGGGCCCGGCGCCGGAGGGGAAGGCGGTCGGGCCTCGCGACCTCAGGTCGAACACCCGCAGACATCGTCCCAAACCCGAAACGCCCTGTTTCCGAAGGGCCCGAACCCAGCCCTCCCGGGGTGTTGCAGCCGCATTCTGTGCCGCTCGCCCCTCGAGGCTGCCTCCCTGCGCGGGCCGTTCTGAACCCAACCCCGTCATCCCGGTGCCGCGCGGCGGAGCCCGGGATGACCGAGCGGTTGATGGAGCGGGCTCTGTAACGACCGGCCAACTAGGCTGACCGGAGCTGTTCGGGCCAACACTTCAAAGGGTTGGGTGCCGGGCCTTATGGAGCCTGGACCGTCAGTCGAGCTTCTTGAGCGAGCCCAGATCCACGTCGCCGTTCTGGCTGGAGAAGGTCAGCGACTGGGTGCTGCCGTCCGCCTGCGAGACGCCGCCGATGCGGTGGTCGCCGCTATCGTAGGTCGAGACTTGGCCGTCGCGCTCGATCAGGAGCCGGTGCTTGTCCGGGAAGAACGCGTATTTCATGCCGTTCTGGGAGCCGCTGGTCGAGGGGTCGCCCAGGTCCTTCGGCCAGAAGGGCTCCAGGCCCTTCATCGGTTCCATGGGCTTCATTGGCTTCATGGGTTCCATGGGCTTCATGGGTTCCATCGGCTTCATCGGTTCCAAGGGGTGCCTCCTGTTCAGCTGGGTGACAGGAGGACGCGGCAGGGGGGAAACGGTTGCATCGTGCCCCGACCGCCGGGCCGGCGATCGGTCCGGCGGCACGCGCATCCAGGCGAGCGAGGGCTCAGAGCCGGGCGCCCGGGACCGGCCGCTCGCGGACCTGGCCGTTGAAGCCGACATGGAGCTGGTGCTCGCGCCCGTCGCGGTCTTTCGCCGCCACCTCGCGGGGGCGCGGCCCGCGGCCGGTCACCCGCACGTCACCGTAGCCGGCGGCCTGGACGGCGGCGGTCAGCGCCGGCACGTCCGGGTTCGGCCCGAGGCCGAGCTTGTCCTTGGCCCAGTCGAGGCTGCCCCGCGGAGGTCCGCCGGCCGGCCCGATCACCACTTTGCGGCCGTCGCCGTGGGTCAGCACGCTGGCATGCAGGAACCCGGTCTCGAACCGGCCCTGCACGGTCACGGCCTCGCCCTTGGCGACGAGGTTGCCGCCCTCGCCGGCGGGGCCGGTCTCGACCAGCGCCCGGCCCGTCGGGTCCTGGACCACGAACTTGTTGCCGTAGATCTCGGCGACCTCGCCCTTGATGGCGGTGGCGCTCGACGGGGCCAGCGCCTGGATCGCCACCGGATCCACCGGCGTCGGCTGGAACGCGGTGCCCTGCGCCAGGGACAGGCCGGCGGCGCCCAAAGCCAGGGGTGCGGCGATCGCGGCCACCACCCAGGTCCGCCCCGGGATTTTCCAGGTCCGCCCCGGGATTTTTTTGGTTGTCGTGGCGGGGGCCGGCTCGCGGATCTCGCGGGCGGTGCCGTCGATGGTGTTGTCGTCGCTCATCCGTGTTGTCCTCTTGAGAAGGTTCGGGACCCGATCGGTCCGTGGCTCCTTCCTAAGACGCCCCCTCGAATCCGGTCTGAACCGCCCGGTTCAGCCCCGGTTAAATCCGCCCGCCTATGGCCGAGACGCGCGGGCGATCAGGGACTTGGCTCGGCCGGCCGATGCGGGGGCCAGAGTGATGGGCAGCGTGAGAAGGCAGCCCTAACTTCCCGTCGCAGCGCGCTTTCCGGCACGAGTGCGCTCGCCGCCAACGCGGAGACCGGTTCGGCGTCAGCGAGCGCGTCGAATCAAGGCCCTGAAGCCTGGGTTGGGGGGACCAAACTCTTGAAAATCCTGCTGGTGGAGGACGACGCGGCCCTGGCTGCCGAACTGACCAAGGTCCTGCGCGCGGAGAACTTCGTCCTCGACCGGGCCGCCACCGGCGAGGACGCGCAGCATCTCGGCGAGACCGAGGGCTACGATGCGGTGGTGCTCGACCTCGGCCTGCCCAAGGGCGACGGGGTCTCGGTGCTGCGCGCCTGGCGGGCGGCCGGGCGGACCCTGCCGGTGCTGGTCCTTACCGCCCGGGACGGCTGGAGCGACAAGGTCGCGGCCTTCAAGGCGGGGGCGGACGATTACCTGGTCAAGCCGGTCCGGGTGGAGGAATTGGTGATCCGCCTGCGCGCCCTGGTGCGCCGGTCGCAGGGCGGCGGGGCGAGCCGGATCGCCTGCGGCCCTCTCAGCTTCGACACGGGGCTCGGCGCCTTCGAGCACGAGGGCCTGCCGCTCAAGCTCACGGGCCTCGAATGGCGGGTCCTGTCCTGCCTGATGCTCAACCGCGACGCGGTGGTGCCACGTCCGCACCTGATCGAGCGGGTCTACGAGGGCGATGCGGATGTCGATTCGAACTCCGTGGAGGTGATCATCACCCGCCTGCGCCGGAAGATCGCCCCCGCGCGGATCGAGAGCGTGCGGGGCCACGGCTACCGCCTGCACGCGGCCCCGGCCTGATGCCGCCGCCGAAGAAGAGACCGCCGCCGCACCGCTCCCTGCGGACCCGCCTGCTGGTGGTCGCCCTGGCGCTGGTGCTGGCGGCACTCGTGGTGGCCGGGCTCGCCATCGGGGTGATCCTGCACCGCTTCGTCCGGGGGCAGATCGAAGGGCATCTCGACGCCCAGATCGTCGCGCTGCGGACCGGCCTGGAGGCGGGCCTTCTGCCCCGGGATCGCGATGCGCCGCCCTTCGACCGGGACGGGCCCGGCTGGGCCTGGGAGGTGCGCCGGGGGGGCGAGACCTTCGGCTCGGGCTCCCTGCGGGGCGGCCACATCACCGTCACCGAGCCGGGCCCCGACGACGAGCCCGACCGCCCGCATCCCGCGGACGGCACCGGGCCGCGGGGGGAGCGGCTGATCCTGCGCATCCTCGACGTGCCGGGTACGCCCCCCGCCACGATCGTCGCGGCGGCGCCCCGGGCGGCCCTGTACGGGCCCCTGCGCGAGGCGCTGACCAGCCTGGCCCTGGCGCTCGGGGTGCTCGGCCTCTGCCTGATCGCCGGGCTGGCCCTGCAGGTGCGCCTCGGCCTGGCGCCGCTGCGACGCCTGCGGGCCGACCTCGCCGCCGTGCGCACCGGGCGCCGGGAGCGGGTGCCGGAGGAGCAGCCCGCCGAGATCAAGCCGCTGGTCGCCGAACTCAACGCGCTGCTCGACCAGAACGCCCAGAACCTGGAGCGCGCCCGCGGCCACGTCGCCAATCTCGCCCACGCCCTCAAGACGCCGCTGGCGACCCTGTCGATGGCGCTGGCCGAGCCCGCCCGCGATCCCGGGGGCGCCCTGCGCCTGCAGGTGGACGACATGGACCGGCGGGTCCGCCACCACCTGCGCCGGGCCCGGGCGGCGGCGCTCGCCGGCTCGGCCCGGGGGCGCACGCCCCTGGCGCCCCGGGTCTCGGACCTGCGCGATGCCCTGGTGCGCCTCTACGCCGAGAAGGGCGTGGCGATCGAGCTGGCGGTGCCGGGCGACCTCACGGTGCCCTGCGAGGGGCAGGACCTCGACGAGATGCTGGGCAACCTCGTGGACAACGCCTGCCGCTGGTGCCGCAGCCGGGTGCGGGTGACGGCACTCCCGCAGGCGAGCGGCGTCCGGGTCGCCGTGGAGGATGACGGGGCCGGCCTCGAAGCCGAGGCCGCCGAGGCGGTCATGGCCCGCGGACGGCGCCTCGACGAGGGCGTGCCGGGCCACGGCTTCGGGCTGCCGATCACCCTCGAACTCGCCGAGCTCTACGGCGGCGGGCTCACCCTCGGGCGCTCGGATCTCGGCGGGCTGAAGGCGGAGCTGACCTTGCCGGCGTGAGACCGACCGCAATCTGTTCGTTGCGCCTCTCACCGTTATAACGCGCGGTTGGGACTTGACTGTGGGTTTGGACGTGATCCGTTTGGCCCTGGTGATGTCTGAGAAGGGTGGTTTCCTGCCCGTCCGCTTCCGGACCGCGGATGCGTGGAGCGGACATAGCCGTGGGGGCCACTCACGACCCGTTGCAGAAGTCGGGAACGTCCGCTGCTGGGCAGATTGTCCCGCAAGTAGACGCTGCGTCAGCCGATCGCCGTCAGGTGATGCGATGCCGAACTCTGGAGAGCCCGGCATCGTCGTCGTCAATCGAGCGTGAGGACGATCTTGCCGATCTGCTCGTTGGACTCAAGAAATTGGGTCGCCTCCTGGATCTGGTCGAACGGGAAGGTCCGCGACACCAGCGGATTGAGCTTGCCGCTTTCCAGTCCCTCGATGATGAAGGCCTTCGCACGGGCAAGCGCCTGATCATCGCTGACGATCTCGGTGTAGAGGTATCCCTTCAGGGTCAGGCTCTTGCCGAGCACGGCAAACTGCGGGAATGGCCCTTCGTCCGGGCTGAGGGCGCCATACTCCAGGAGGATGCCGCCCACGGCCATGACTTCGGCAAATTGCGCGATAGCAGGACCACCGATCGGATCGAACACCACGCGGGCTCCCTTACCGCTGGTGATCTCCTTCACGCGCGCCGCCAAGTCGCCCTCGTCCGTGGCGATCACATGATGTGCGCCGGCATCGAGCAGCGCCTGCGCCTTGGTGTTCGTGCGGGTGGTCGCTATCACCGTCGCCCCGACGCTGCGGGCGATCTGGAACGCCGCGATGCCGACGCTGCTCGACGCAGCCGACACGATGACGAAATCGCCAGCGGTGAGTTTCGCCTGATCGATCAGAGCACCCCAGGCGGTGACATACTGCATCCAAGATGCGGCTGCCTTCTCGAACGAAAGGGCGGCCGGATGCTTCACGACGTAGCGGGCGGGAATGTTGATGACCTCGCCGTAGGTGGGCCAACGCGACATGTCGAGCGTCGGGATGACACTGACGGCGTCGCCTTCGGCGAAAGCGGACACGTCGCGGCCCGTCGCTTTGACCGTTCCTGCGGCTTCGTAGCCGAGCTGCGAGGGGAAGTTCGCTTCCTGCAAGTAAGCGCCCTTGCGGAACATCACCTCCGCCCGATTGAGGCCGATGGCTCGAACCGCAATCTGCACGTCATCGGCGGCAGGCCCGGGAACCTCGATGTCCTCGATGCGCAGCACGTCTGCGGAGCCGTATTCATGAAAGCGTACAACGCGGGTCATAGGTCATTTCCTTCTCTTGAGTGCGCTGGTCAGATGTCAGAGGCAGATCGCACGCGCGACGCGAACGCCGAACTCGGCATCCGGATTGGTCTTGCTGTCGCCGACGCGCTCCTGGACCACCGCGACCACGAGGTCGCGCCGCCTGGGTAGGCGGGCCCTGTCGGCTGCCGCGAGTGCGCCCGGCATCTCCTCCCGCGTCAGATCCGTGCAGTAGCCCGGCGCACCGGGTTGTTGGCGCCACGACTCCGCCAGGGACCCCGCGTCGAAGGCGTCAAAGCCGGTCTCCTCCACGAGACGCATGCCCACACGACGATCATCCTCGCGGTCGGCCGCGACGGGGATGGCGATGCGTTCCGGCGTACCGGATGGTGAGCCCTTCTCGGCCAGCGAGCCCGAACCGATGGCGTTCCAGGCCTTGACGATGGGCCGGCCCAGTTGCTCGGAGACCCACAGGCTCTCGACCTGGCCGGCCTCGATGGCGTCGATGGTCCCATCGCGCATCGGGTAATAGTTCGAGGTGTCGATGACGACGTTCATCTCGGGTATCGCCCGGATCAAAGGGGCGATCTTCTGAATGCCGGTCGGCGGGATGGAGAGGATGACGACGTCGACATTCGAGACCGCATCCTGTGCCGTGACGGCGCGGGCGCCCGACGACAGCACGTCGGTCCCGATGGTCTCAGGGCCGCGTGAGTTGGCCACCTTCACATCGTGTCCGGCCGCACTGAGCTTCGTGGCCAGGGACTTGCCGATGTGTCCGATGCCGACGATGCCGATCTTCATGCCGTGTTCCCTGACCTCGTCAGTTGCGATGCAGCGGGAACTATGGGTAGGTAGAGGTATCAGCAAGAACCTACCAAAAGGTGGGTAGCCCACCTGGAGGTAAGTATGGGTTCGGGGCGCGATTGGTTCTGCGAAGACCCAAAGCAGCAGCTCGTGTGGGCGGCGGCGACCAGCGAAACCCTGCGGGTGCTGGAGGGTAAGTGGAAGATCGTCATCATCGTCCAGCTCTTTGCCGCGAAGGTGCCGCTACGGTTCTCGGAGCTGGAGAAGCGGATCGAGGGCGTGAACCAGAAGATGCTGATCCAGCAGCTCAAGGAGCTGGAGAAGGACGGCATCGTCACCCGGACGGTCTACCCCCAGGTGCCGCCAAAGGTTGAGTATGCGCTCAGCGAGATGGGCGTTGCGCTCGGGCCGTCCATCGAGGCTCTGATCGACTGGGCTCTCGCACGCCGGGAGGTGATGGGCGTCGCGTCCGCAGACGTCGCCGGCTGATGCATTTGGGTCGGAGCCGGAACGTCCGCTTCAGGGCGAAGGGTCAGGGTCCGGTTCCCACCCCAAGCTGAAGTTGCCGGAAGGCTGACGAACGTCCGCTTCGGCGAAGCGATGACGGCGGCCTAAGCGTCTGGGTTGGGTCGAAAGCTGTCACCCTAAGCTCAAGCTTATCGGGCGCAGACCCACAAAATGCCGCATCACGGCCAAACGTGGAGCGCCGCCAGATTGCTTCGCTTCGCATAGCCGGGATGGCCCCGAATCGATCAACCCAGCGCCGCGCGCAGGATCGGCCGGATGCGCGGGTCGATGCAGTGGGCAACGTTGAAGCGCATGTAGCCGTTCCAGTCGTCGGAGAGGCTGAAGGCGGTGCCCGGCGCCAGGACCATGCCCTGCGCCAGCGCCCGGCGCGCCACCTCGGCGCCGTCGCGCCCGTCCGGCAGGCGCATCCACAGGAAGAAGCCGCCCCGAGGCTGCGCCCACGGCTCCAGCCCGCAGGCGCCGAGCTCGGCCGAGGCCTGGACCATGGCGCCGGCGAGCCGCCGCTTGGTCTCGGCGAGGTGCCGGCGATAGCAGCCCTCGGTGATCAGGCTGTGCACCAGAGCCGCGGTGACGTGGCCGTTGCCGAGGCTCAGCGCCAGCTTGAGATCGACCAGCGGCTCGACCCAGTCGGCCCGCAGCGCGATCCAGCCGCAGCGCGCCGCCGCCGACAGCGTCTTCGAGAAGCTGCCGATCTGGATCACCCGCTCCAGCCCGTCGAACCCCGCGAGCCGCGGCGCCGGCTCCGGTTCGAGATCGCCAAAAATCTCGTCCTCGACGATCAAGGTGTCGTGCGCCTCGCACAGCTTCAGCAGCCGGTGCGCGATGGCCGGGGCGAGGCTCGCACCGGTCGGGTTCTGGAGCGCCGCGTTGGTGAGATAGAAGCGCGGACGATGCCGCTCGAGCAGCGCTCCGAGGGTGCGCAGGTCCGGCCCCTCCGGGGTCAGCGGCACGCCGACCACCGCGACCCGGTGCGCCCGCAACAGCGCCAGGAAGTTGAAGTAGCAGGGATCGTCCACCAGCACGGTGTCGCCCGGCTGGAGCAGGAAGCGGCAGACGAGATCGAGCGCCTGCGTGGCCGATTCGACCAGCACGATCTGGTCCGGCTCGGCGCCGACGCCCTTCTCGGCGATCTTGCGGGCGATCTGGATCCGCAGGGGCTCGTAGCCGAGCGGGCGGTCGTAATTGGTCATCTCGGCCAGATCGGCCCGGGCCACCCGGCGCAGGCCGCGCCGGATCGCCTCGTGCGGCATCCACGAATCCGGCAGCCAGCCGGCCCCGGGCTTGAGCTGGTCCGCGCCGGCCTGCTGGGCCTGGCGGGTGATCCAGAGCGGGTCCACGATCCGGTCGAGCCGGGGGCCCATCGCCTGGAGCGAGAGCGGCCGGGTCTTGCCGGCGACGTAGAAGCCCGAGCCCGGCCGCGCCACCAGGGTGCCCTCGGCGGCCAGCCGGTCATAGGCCTCCACCACGGTCGATTTCGACACGCCCATGGATTCCGCGAACGCCCGCACCGACGGGATCCGGACCCCGGGCACGAGATGGCGCGCCGCGATGCGTTCCCGGATCTCGCCGGCCACGGTCTCCACGCGCGTTCCGGCCGGCTTGCTCGCGATCTGCATCCGTACTGCCTTTCCGACCGGACAATTCTTCGAAACCGTACCGAACTGTTCCTGTCGCCGCCAGTCCCTTGTGGTCAAGATCGCCGGGTTCCGGACAGACGGAGGATCGAATCATGGACCAGTGCCTCACCCGGACCGCCCACGCCCCGGCCAATCCCTCCTGGCTCGCCCGCGCCGCCCGGGCGATCGCCGAGGCCGCCGCCGAGGTGCGGGCGGGCCTGTCCCGCGCGGCGATGAACCGGCGCGTCCTGCACCGGCTCTCGACCCTGTCCGAGCGGGAGCTGAAGGATATCGGCCTGACACCGCAGGACGTCGCCGACGCAGCCGTCCCGGGCCCCCGCGATGCCACCGATCTGCTGATCGGCCGGCGCGACGACCGCCGCCGGGCGCGGGGGGCGGGCCGGCGTTGATGCTGCGACGGTCCGCACGAAATGGGCCTCCACTCGACCACCACATTCAGGAGCGACCATAAGGTGAGCAGAGTTGCAGTGATTGCACCCGGCGCAACGGCCGTCGGCCCCTATGCGCACGCTGTGCGCGCCTGCGACACCGTCTATTTGTCGGGCCAGACTCCGATCGACGGTGCGACCGGCCGTTTGGTCGAAGGCGGGTTCAAAGAGCAGGTTCACCAGTGTTTTCGAAACCTCGAAGCTGTGCTGATAGCAGCGGGACTTGGCTTCGGGGACGTGGTGAAGTGCAACGTATTTCTGACTGACATGGGCGACTTCTCCGCGATGAACCACGTCTACGCCCAGTACTTCGCGGCCCCCTACCCGGCGCGCACGACGATCGGCGTTGCGGCGCTCCCGCTTGGGGCACACGTGGAGATCGAGATGGTTGCGGCTGTCCCACGGCCCTGAGGGCGTACGCATGCCGAGCGGAACACGGGGCCGGCGGTTGGTCGGGTCGGTGCGCGCAAAGTTCAATGAGGGGTGGCTGGGGACACTCGAATGACGCCGCGCGACACGCTGTCGGCCATCCTGGTTGTCACGATCCTTGGTGCCAACTTCGTTGCCATCAAGATCGGCCTCGAGACGACGCCTCCGCTCCTACTCTGCACCCTGCGCTTCGCCCTGGCGGCCGTTCCGGCGGTGCTGGTGATTCGGCCGCCCCGGGCTCCGCCTGCCCTGGTGGTCGTCTTCGGCCTGGCTTTGGGAATCGGTCAGTTCGGGTTGCTGTTCACGGCGATCCGGCTGGGTATGCCGGCCGGTCTTTCGTCGCTGCTGATCCAGGTCCAGGTGCCGTTCACGGTCGCGCTGGCCTGGCTGGTCCTCAGGGAACGCCCGCGCCGGCTACAAGTGCTGGGAGGCGTGGTCGCACTTCTGGGGACGGCGATGATCGCCCTTGGTCGAGCCGGCGGCGCGCCCGTGGGGCCACTCCTGTTGGTCGTCGCGGCCGCGTTGGCCTGGGCCTGCGCCAACGTGACCGCGAAGCGGATCGGGCAGGTCGACATGCTTGCCCTGATGGTGTGGGGCAGCCTCGCCACCACGGTGCCGCTGCTGGGCCTGTCGCTGATCGTCGAGGGGCCGGCTGCCCTCACGACCCTGACACATCCGGACTGGACGGCGGTAGCGTCGATCGGCTTCCAGGCCTATCCAACGACGCTGCTGGCCTTCGGCCTGTGGAATCGGCTCCTGACCCGCTATCCCGCGGCCGTGGTGACGCCGTTCGCGCTGCTGGTGCCGGTGGCCGGAATCCTGAGCACGCACCTGACGCTCGGCGAGCCTCTGAACTCCGACATCCTGGCGGGCGGAAGCCTCATCCTGGCCGGAATCGCCCTGAGCATCCGCGGTGGTCGCAGGTGCGCAATGGATCCGATACTCGCGAAGGCCGATGCCCCGCCGCGGGCCGTCAGCTGAGCTGCCCGGACGCGCATCGTGAGAGGCGGCTCGACGGCCACGTTTGCCACCGGCATCTCACGTTTGACGGCGCCGATTCGCCGGTCGATCCCGATCCCGACCGCAGCGCAAACGTGAGAACGCCCCCGAAACGATCGGAGGCCCAGTTCGGATCTGAGGATGGGGGATCGTGGAAGTGGCGCGGGCGACGGGACTCGAACCCGCGACCTCCGGCGTGACAGGCCGGCACTCTAACCAACTGAGCTACGCCCGCACGGCGTGGTCGCTTCGAAGGGGGCGTTTCGCCCGGCGACGGGGCGGGGTGTATGGGCCAGGCCGGGGACTGTCAAGCGTGTCCGTGACGGTTTTGTTCGGCGGTGGGCCGGACGGGCTGCGCGCTTGCGTCGTGTTGCAGGCGAGCCGCCCGCGCCCAATCTCTGCACAAGGCAGGACGTGCACTTTGTGCGACGCGACAAGCCATTGTCACGGGTCGGCGGCTCGACTAAGCCTCCGGCCGCGCGCATCCTGGCATAAGAACAATTCCACGGGCGAATCCGGTTCGGCGGCGCACCGCGGTTTCCCACGTCGATACGAGACGCTCTCGCGAGGCCCTGGCATGACCGGATTGTTGGCGGACTATCTTCCGCTCATCGTGTTCATCGGCGTTGCTCTGTTCATCGCCACCGCGCTGCTGGTCGTGCCGTTCCTGGTCGCCTTCAAGAGCCCGGATCCGGAGAAGCTCTCGGCCTACGAGTGCGGCTTCAATGCCTTCGACGATGCCCGCATGAAGTTCGACGTGCGGTTCTACCTCGTGGCGATCCTGTTCATCATCTTCGATCTCGAGGTCGCGTTCCTGTTCCCGTGGGCGATCACCTTTGGAGACCTTGGCTGGTTCGGCTTCTGGTCGATGATCGTCTTCCTGGGCGTGCTGACGGTCGGTTTCGTCTACGAGTGGCGCAAGGGCGCCCTCGAGTGGGATTGATTCGCAACAGCAGCCTGCCCGCACCGCATTCCGAGTCGCCGATGGCCCTGATCACCGACACGACCCACAGCCTGTCCCGCGCCCCCGCGGTCGCGCCCCAGCCGAAGGGGATCATCGATCCCAACACCGGCCGGCCGATCGGCGCCGACGATCCGACCTTCCTGTCGATCAGCGACGAGCTGGCCGACCGGGGCTTCCTGCTCACCACCACGGACGAGCTGATCAACTGGGCCCGCACCGGCTCGCTGATGTGGATGACCTTCGGGCTCGCCTGCTGCGCGGTCGAGATGATGCAGATGTCGATGCCGCGCTACGATTGCGAGCGGTTCGGCTTCGCGCCGCGCGGCTCGCCGCGCCAGTCCGACGTGATGATCGTCGCCGGCACCTTGACCAACAAGATGGCTCCGGCCCTGCGCAAGGTCTACGACCAGATGCCGGAGCCGCGCTACGTGATTTCGATGGGCTCCTGCGCCAACGGCGGCGGCTACTACCACTATTCCTATTCGGTGGTGCGCGGCTGCGACCGGGTGGTCCCGGTGGACATCTACGTGCCCGGCTGCCCGCCCACCGCAGAGGCGCTGCTCTACGGCGTTCTGCTTCTCCAGAAGAAGATCCGCCGCACCGGCACGATCGAGCGCTGAGGAGCGGCCATGACCAACGGCATCTCGATCCTGTCGCACACGCAGCCGGAGAGCGGCGCAGCCGCCCTCACGGCGCTGGCGGAGCGCGTCACCGGCGCGCTCGGCCCGGCGGTGGTGTCCCACGCCATCGCGTTCGGCGAGCTGACCCTGGTGGTCCAGGCCTCCGACATCGTCTACGCGCTGACCTACCTGCGCGACGACCCGGCCTGCGCGTTCCGGAGCTTCATCGACATCTGCGGCGCGGACTACCCGCAGCGCGAGAAGCGCTTCGACGTGGTCTACCACCTGCTCTCGCTGCGCCACAACGCGCGCATCCGGGTGAAGGTGCAGACCGACGAGGTGACCCCGGTCCCCTCGGCTATCGAGGTGTTCCCGGCCGCCAACTGGTACGAGCGCGAGACCTACGACCTCTACGGCATCCTGTTCTCGGGGCATCCGGACCTGCGCCGGCTGCTCACCGATTACGGGTTCGAGGGGCACCCCCTGCGCAAGGACTTCCCGCTCACCGGCTTCGTCGAGGTCCGGTACGACCAGGACGAGGCCCGGGTCGTCTACGAGCCGGTCCAGCTGACGCAGGAATTCCGGAACTTCGATTTCCTCTCGCCCTGGGAGGGCACGGATTACGTGCTCCCGGGCGACGAGAAGAAGTCGGCCTGAGGAGCGGAACCGCCCGATGACCGAGCACAACATCCGCAACTTCGCGATCAATTTCGGCCCGCAGCACCCGGCGGCGCACGGCGTGCTGCGCCTGGTGCTGGAGCTGGACGGCGAGGTGGTCGAGCGGGTCGATCCGCATATCGGCCTGCTGCACCGCGGCACCGAGAAGCTGATCGAACACAAGACCTACCTGCAGGCGACGCCCTATTTCGACCGGCTCGACTACGTGTCTCCGATGAATCAGGAGCATGCCTTCTGCCTGGCGATCGAGAAGCTCGCGGGCATTGAAGTGCCCCGGCGCGCGCAGCTGATCCGCGTGCTGTTCTGCGAGATCGGCCGCCTCCTGTCGCACCTGCTCAACGTCACCACGCAGGCGATGGATGTCGGCGCCCTCACGCCCCCGCTCTGGGGCTTCGAGGAGCGCGAGAAGCTGATGATCTTCTACGAGCGTGCCTCGGGCGCCCGGCTCCACGCCAACTACTTCCGGCCGGGCGGCGTCCACCAAGATCTGCCCCCCAAGCTGGTCGACGACATCGAGGCCTTCTGCGACCCGTTCCTGCAGGTCGTCCAGGATCTCGACGACCTCGTCATGGCCAACCGCATCTTCAAGCAGCGCAACGTCGACATCGGCATCGTGTCGGTGGACGAGTGCATGGAGTGGGGCTTCTCCGGCGTCATGCTGCGCGGCTCGGGCATCCCGTGGGACCTACGCAAGGCGCAGCCCTACGAGTGCTACGAGGAGATGGACTTCGACATCCCGGTCGGCCGGAACGGCGACACCTATGACCGGCAGGTGATCCGCATGGAGGAGATGCGGGAATCGGCCAAGATCATGAAGCAGTGCTGCGCCAAGCTGCGCGAGCCGGCCGGGCAGGGCCCGATCGCGGCGATCGACGGCAAGTTCGCGCCGCCGCCCCGCCGGGAGATGAAGCGCTCGATGGAAGCGCTCATCCACCACTTCAAGCTCTACACCGAGGGTTTCCACGTACCGGAAGGCGAGGTCTACGCCGCCGTGGAAGCACCCAAGGGCGAGTTCGGCGTCTATCTCGTGTCCGATGGGACCAACAAGCCGTACCGCTGCAAGATCCGCGCGCCGGGCTTCGCGCATCTTCAGGCGATGGATTGGATGTGCCGGGGGCACCTTCTGGCCGACGTGTCGTGCGTGCTGGGCACCCTCGACATCGTGTTCGGCGAAGTGGATCGGTAAGGCGTTAGCAGGATGGCAAACCGCAGACTCGCGCCGGCCTCTGAGCAGCCCGAGAGCTTCGCGTTCTCCCCCGAGAACGCAGCCTGGGCGAAGACCCAGATCGCCAAGTACCCGGAAGGCCGCCAGGCCTCCGCGGTGATCTCGCTGCTCTGGAAGGCGCAGGAGCAGAACGGCGGCTGGCTGCCCCGGGCCGCCATCGAGGCGGTGGCGGCCGAACTTGGCATGCCCAACATCCGCGTGCTGGAGGTGGCCACCTTCTACACGATGTTCGCCCTTGAGCCGGTGGGTCGCTTCTGGATCCAGGTCTGCGGCACGGTGCCGTGCGATTCCTGCGGCGCCCGGGGCCTGAAGGAGATGCTCGAGGCGCGCCTCGGCCCCGCCGGCCACGTCTCGCCCGACGGCACCTTCTCGTGGCTCGAGGTCGAGTGCCTGGGCGCCTGCTGCAACGCCCCGATGGTCCAGATCAACCAGGATTATTACGAGGACCTGACGCCCGAATCGCTCGGCACCCTGATGGACGACCTCGCCGCCGGCCGGCCGGTCAAGGTCGGCTCGCAGGTCGAGCGTCAGGCGTCCGAGCCGCTCGGCGGCCCCGACACGCTCACCGATCCGGCCCTGTTCGACGGCTCGCGGGTCGGCGCCTGGCGCAAGCGCTTCGAGGACACTGCGAAGTCCGGCGAGGACCAGGCCGCGAAGGCCGAAGAGGCCAAATCGAGCGAGCAGCGGGCGGCGTCCCAGCCCAAGCCCGCCCGGCCCGACGCCGGACGCGCCGCCGAGCGCCCCGTCACCGACGCGCCGGCCCAGCGCGCGGCCAACGGCGAGACGCCGGTCAAGGAATCCGACCGGGCCGACGCGGCCGAGACCGGCCGCTCGACGGCCAAGGGGGGCCCCCCCCGAGAGGGCGACGCGGATGTGCCCGAGGCGCCGGCCAAGGCGGCCTCCGAAGACGAGCGGGCGGGGGGCGACCAGGGGAGCCAGGCTGTGCCGGATCGCGGCACGGTCCCGCCGCAGCCGGAGGCGTCCGGCGCCAGCGAGGGCGAAGTCGCGGCGGAAGCCGAGGAGGCGCGCGTCTCGGACGCCCTGGCGGCCCTGCCGACGGACGCCACCCCTGAGCAGAAGGCGAACGCGGTCGGCACCCGTCCGCCCGGCCTCGATGCCGCCCGCGCCGGCCAGCCGGACGACCTGACCCGGATCAAGGGCATCGGCCCGGGCAACAGCCAGCGCCTGAACGGGCTCGGCATCTACCATTTCGACCAGATCGCGGCCTGGACCCGCGACGAGATCACCTGGGTCGGCACCTACCTCGCGTTCCCAGGTCGCATCGACCGGGAGAACTGGGTCGGGCAGGCTCAGATTCTGTCGGCCACCGGGAACTGACCGCGATGGCCGAGGTCACGAACGAACTGATCTACGAGGTGCTTAAGGCGATGCAGGCGCGCCTTGGCAATATCGAGGAGGGTGTGCGCGAGGTGCGTGGCGAGATCCGGGCGCTTCGGACCCCCGTCCACGGTGTCCAGGGCGATCTGCACAACCTCTACGAAGCGTACAGCGCACTCGATATGCGCGTCGGCCGCATCGAGCGCCGCCTCGACATCGTCGACGCTCCGGTCAGCTGAGGAACAAAGAACATGCTGTCGGATCAGGATCGCATCTTCACCAACCTCTACGGCCTGCATTCGCCGGGTCTGGAGGCTGCCAAGCAGCGCGGCGCGTGGGACGGGACCAAGTTCCTCCTGGAGCAGGGCCGCGACTGGATCATCGAGGAGATGAAGGCGTCGGGCCTGCGCGGTCGCGGCGGCGCGGGCTTCCCCACCGGCCTCAAGTGGTCGTTCATGCCCAAGAAGTCCGACGGGCGCCCGCACTACCTCGTGGTCAACGCCGACGAGTCTGAGCCGGGCACCTGCAAGGACCGGGAGATCATGCGGCACGATCCGCACCTCCTGATCGAGGGCTGCATGCTGGCCTGCTTCGCCATGGGCGCGCATGCCTGCTACATCTACATCCGCGGCGAGTACGTGGCCGAGAAGCACGCGCTCCAGAAGGCCGTGGACGAGGCCTACGAGGCCCGTCTCGTCGGCCAGTCCAACGTGCACGACTTCCCCTTCGACATCTACGTCCACCACGGCGCCGGCGCGTATATCTGCGGCGAGGAGACGGCGCTGATCGAGAGCCTCGAGGGCAAGAAGGGGATGCCGCGGCTCAAGCCGCCGTTCCCGGCCAATATGGGCCTCTACGGCTGCCCCACGACGGTCAACAACGTCGAGTCGATCGCGGTCGCCGGCACGATCCTGCGCCGGGGCGGCGCGTGGTTCGCCGGCCTCGGCGGCAAGAACAACACCGGCACCAAGCTGTTCTGCGTCTCGGGGCACGTCAACAAGCCGTGCAACGTCGAGGCGGAGCTCGGCATCACCTTCCGCGAGTTGGTGGACCGGCATTGCGGCGGCATGCGCGGCGGCTGGGACAACCTGCTGTGCTCGATTCCGGGCGGCTCCTCGGTGCCGCTGGTGCCGGCCGACCAGATCATCGACGCCAAGATGGACTTCGACACCCTGCGCAACCTCGGCTCCGGCCTGGGGACCGCGGCGGTGATCGTGCTCGACCGGTCCACCGACATCGTCGCGGCGATCACCCGCATCTCGTACTTCTACAAGCATGAGTCGTGCGGCCAGTGCACGCCCTGCCGCGAGGGCACCGGCTGGATGTGGCGCGTGATGCAGCGCATGACCGAGGGCCGCGCGCAGAAGCGCGAGATCGACATGCTGTTCGAGGTCACCAAGCAGATCGAGGGTCACACGATCTGCGCGCTCGGCGACGCGGCGGCCTGGCCGATCCAGGGCCTGATCAAGCACTTCCGGCCCGAGATCGAGAAGCGGATCGACCGCTACACGGCCAACCCGCATTCCGATCCCATCCCGATGGCGGCCGAGTAGGCCGATGACGGGTCAGCCGGACAGCCCGATTCTCGTCGATCCGCGGCGCATCGACCACGCGGTCGATCGCCGGGGCGACGATGTCCGCGCGTGGAAGGGCCGCCTGGCCGCGGTCGAGGTCAACCTTGCCGGCGTTCACCGGCGGATCGACAGGATCGAGCGTCGCCTCGATCTCGCCGACGCCCCGCACTGAGATTGCACCGATGACAAAGATCCTCGTCGACGGCACCGAGGTCGAGGTACCGGCCGAATACACCCTGCTCCAGGCCTGCGAGGCCGCCGGGGCCGAGATCCCGCGCTTCTGCTTCCACGAGCGCCTGTCGATCGCCGGCAATTGCCGGATGTGCCTGGTCGAGCTGAAGGGCGCGCCCAAGCCGGTGGCGAGCTGCGCCTACGCGGTGAAGGATTGCCGCCCCGGCCCGAACGGCGAGCCGCCCGAGGTCCTCACCCGCTCCGGCCTGACCAAGAAGGCCCGGGAAGGGGTGATGGAGTTCCTCCTGATCAACCACCCGCTCGATTGCCCGATCTGCGATCAGGGCGGCCATTGCGACCTGCAGGACCAGGCGATGGCCTACGGGGTCGATTCGACCCGCTATCAGGAGAACAAGCGCGCGGTCGAGGAGAAGCATATCGGCCCGCTGGTGCGGACCGCGATGAACCGCTGCATCCACTGCACCCGCTGCGTGCGCTTCCTGGCGGAGGTGGCGGGCGTGCCCGACCTCGGCGCCATCGGCCGCGGCGAGGACATGGAGATCACCAGCTACCTCGAGCAATCCATGGCGTCGGAGCTCCAGGGCAACGTCGCCGACCTGTGCCCGGTGGGCGCCCTGGTCCACCGCCCGCAGAGCTACAACGTCCGGCCCTGGGAGCTGAACAAGACCGAATCGGTCGACGTGATGGATGCGGTCGGCTCGTCGATCCGCGTCGACACCCGCGGCCGCGAGGTGATGCAGATCGAGCCGCGGGTCAGCGAAGAGATCAACGAGGAGTGGATCTCGGACAAGACCCGCTACCACGTCGACGGGCTGCGGATGCAGCGCCTCGACCGCCCGTACCTGCGCGAGAACGGCCGGCTGCGGCCCGCCTCCTGGGGCGAGGCGTTCCAGGCCATCGCCGCCAAGGTGAAGGCCACCGATCCCAAGCGCATCGGCGCCGTGGTCGGCGACCTCGCGGGCGTGGAGGAGATCTTTGCCCTGCGCGAGCTGATGCGCGCGCTGGGCACCCCGAACCTCGATTGCCGCCAGGCGGAGACCGGGCTCGATCCGGCGCTTGGGCGCGCCTCGTACCTGTTCAACCCGACCATTCCGGGCATCGAGGCCGCGGACGCGATCCTGATCGTCGGCGCCAACCCGCGCACCGAGGCCTCCCTCCTCAACGTCCGGATCCGCAAGCGCTGGCGCATGGCGCCGCTCGCGGTCGCGGTGATCGGCGAGCCGGTCGATCTGACCTATCCCAGCCACTACATCGGCGCCGGCCCCGAGTCGCTCGCGGGCCTCGCCCGCGGCGAGCACAGTTTTCTTGCCACTCTCAAGGAAGCGAAAGCGCCGCTTGTCATCGTCGGCGCCAACGTCCAGCCGGGCATCCTGGCGGCGGCGGCAGCCCTCGCCAAGGAGATCGGCGCGGTGACGCCGGAGTGGAACGGCTTCGCCGTCCTGCACACGGCCGCCGCCCGGGTCGGCGCCCTCGACCTCGGCTTCGTGCCGGGAGAGGGCGGCCTCGATTTTTCGGCCATGCTGGCTTCCGGCGGCGTCGACGTGCTGTTCAACCTCGGTGCCGACGAGCGCGACGTCGCCCCCGGCGCCTTCGTGGTCTACCAGGGCACCCACGGCGACCGCGGCGCCTCCCGGGCGGACGTGATCCTGCCGGGGGCGGCCTACACCGAGAAGTCGGCGACCTGGGTCAACACGGAAGGGCGGGTCCAGATGGGCAACCGCGCCGGCTTCCCGCCGGGGGATGCCCGCGAGGATTGGGCGATCCTGCGCGCCCTGTCGGACGTGCTGGGCCGGCGCCTGCCGTTCGATTCGCTCACCGCGCTCCGCCGGGCGCTCTACGCCGCCCACCCGCATTTCGCGGCGGTCGGGACCGTGGAGGCCGGCGACGTCGCGGCGGCCGTGGACCGGCTGGCGGGCCTCGGCGGCGGCGCGGGCGGCCCCGCCTTCGCTTCGCCGGTGACCGACTTCTACCTCACCAATCCGATCGCCCGCGCCTCGCGGGTGCTTGCCGAGTGCTCGCGCCTGGCCCGCGAGCGTGCCGCCGAAGCGCGGCCGCTCGCGGCGGCGGAGTAGGGATCTCACGATGACCTCGCTCGAAATCCTCGGGACCGTGCTCCTGATCGTGCTGAAGAGCTTCGTGCTGCTCTCGGCGCTGCTCGTCTTCATCGCCTACGCGCTGCTCGCCGACCGCAAGATCTGGGCGGCGGTGCAGCTCCGGCGCGGGCCCAACGTGGTCGGCCCGTTCGGGCTGCTGCAATCCTTCGCCGACCTGCTCAAGTTCGTGCTGAAGGAGCCGGTGATCCCGGCGGGCGCCAACAAGGCGATCTACCTGCTGGCGCCGCTGGTCTTCGCGATGCTGGCCCTGTCGAGCTGGGCGGTGATCCCGCTGGCCGACGGCTGGGCGATCGCCGACATCGACGTCGGCATCACCTACATCTTCGCGATCTCGTCGCTCGGCGTCTACGGCGTCATCATGGGCGGCTGGGCCTCGAACTCGAAATACGCGTTCCTGGGCGCGCTCCGGTCGGCGGCGCAGATGATCTCCTACGAGGTCTCGCTGGGCTTCGTGATCATCTGCGTGCTGCTCTGCGCCGGCTCCCTGAACCTCTCGCGCATCGTGATGGCGCAGGACACCAGCCTCGGCCTGTTCGGCTGGTACTGGCTGTGGCTGTTCCCGATGTTCGTGGTGTTCTTCATCTCGGCGCTGGCCGAGACCAACCGCCCCCCCTTCGACCTGCCGGAGGCCGAGTCGGAGCTGGTGGCCGGCTACATGGTGGAATACTCCTCGACGCCCTATCTGCTGTTCATGCTCGGCGAGTACGTCGCCATCATGAGCATGTGCGCGCTCGGCACCGTGCTGTTCCTGGGCGGCTGGCTGTCGCCGATCCCGTTCGCGCCGTTCACCTGGGTGCCGGGCGTGATCTGGTTCATCCTGAAGGCCAGCTTCCTGTTCTTCCTGTTCGCGATGGTGAAGTCCATCGTGCCGCGCTACCGCTACGATCAGCTCATGCGCCTCGGCTGGAAGGTTTTTCTGCCGATCTCGCTGGTCTCGGTCGTCGTCGTCGCCTTCGTGCTCAAGCTGACCGGCCTCGCGCCGGGCGCCTGAGCCCACCCGCCGAATCGGAGATCCGGGCCATGAAGCTCGATCAGGTCGCAAAGAGCCTGCTGCTGAAGGAGTTCGTGTCGGGGATGATCCTCGGCATGCGCTACTTCTTCAAGCCGAAGGCGACGATCAACTATCCCTTCGAGATGGGCCATCGCGGCCCGCGGTTCCGGGGAGAGCATGCGCTGCGCCGCTATCCCAACGGCGAGGAGCGCTGTATCGCCTGCAAGCTCTGCGAGGCGATCTGCCCGGCCCAGGCCATCACCATCGAGGCCGGGCCGCGCCGCAACGACGGCACCCGCCGCACCACCCGCTACGACATCGACATGGTGAAGTGCATCTATTGCGGCATGTGCCAGGAGGCCTGCCCGGTGGACGCCATCGTGGAGGGGCCGAACTTCGAGTTCTCGGTCGAGACCCGCGAGGAACTGCTCTACGACAAGCAGAAGCTCCTGCTGAACGGCGATCGCTGGGAGCGCGAGATCGCGCGCAACATCGCGATGGATGCGCCGTACCGCTAGGGCATCATCCCGAAAGGCGGTCGCCGCCTTCTGGGAAAAAGATGATGCGCTAGAGCCATGTCGGGGGTGCTGTTGTGCCACCGACGACCGGGTTCTATAGACGGGCCGCCCGCTGCGGCCCGTTTCCACGCAAGGCAGAAGGGGCCGCTCCGGCGGCCGATCCCGACGAGCGCATGACTGCAGCAGCCGCCTTCTTCTACCTGTTCGCGAGCGTCACGGTCGCGTCGGGCTTCATGGTGATCGCCTCGCGCAATCCCGTCGCCTCGGTGCTGTTCCTGATTCTCGCCTTCGTGAACGCCGCCGGGCTGTTCGTCCTGATGGGCGCCGAGTTCCTGGCGATGATCCTGGTCGTCGTCTACGTCGGCGCGGTCGCGGTGCTGTTCCTGTTCGTCGTGATGATGCTCGACGTGGACTTCGCCGCGCTGCGGCAGGGCTTCCAGCAATACCTGCCGGTCGGCGGCCTGATCGGGGCGATCTTCCTGGTGGAGCTGCTCCTGGTGGTGGGCTCCTGGACCATCGACCCGAACCTGGTCCAGGCGCCGCTCAGCAACGTCGCGGCGTCCGAGAACCTCACCAACGCCCAGGCGCTGGGCCGGGTGCTCTACACGGACTACGTCTACTTCTTCCAGCTTGCGGGCCTGATCCTGCTGGTGGCGATGATCGGCGCGATCGTGCTCACCCTGCGCGACCGCCCGGGCGTCAAGCGCCAGAACATCGCGGTCCAGAACGCCCGCACCCAGAGCATGGCGGTGGAGACCCGCAAGGTGCCCTCCCGCCAGGGCGTCGAGGTCTGATGCGCGATTTGATGCAAGGCGGGGGATTCGAACGATGATCGGCCTGAGCCACTACCTCACCGTCGCGGCGATCCTGTTCACGCTCGGCGTGCTCGGGATCTTCATCAACCGCAAGAACATCATCGTCATCCTGATGTCGATCGAGCTGATCCTGCTCGCGGTGAACATCAACCTGGTCGCCTTCTCGACGCAGCTGAACGACATCACCGGACAGGTCTTCGCCCTGTTCGTGCTGACCGTCGCGGCCGCCGAATCGGCGATCGGCCTCGCCATCCTCGTGGTCTTCTTCCGCAACCGCGGCACCATCGCGGTCGAGGACGTGAGCATGATGAAGGGCTAGGGCGCCCTTCTCCACGCGACCCGATTTCGCGGCCCCGCGTCGACGGGCCCCGAGTGACAATCCGGACGCCGCCCCGCGGCCGGCCCGGATGACGGACTGCAAGAGAGCGATGTATCACGCGATCGTCTTCTTCCCGCTGATCGGCTTCCTGATCGCCGGCCTGTTCGGCCGCATCATCGGGGCCCGGGCCTGCGAGTACATCACCACGGCGTTCCTGGCCTTCACGGCCCTGATCGCCTGGGGCGTGTTCCTCGACGGCGGCCACGCCGAACGGGTGCAGGTCGCGTCCTGGTTCTCCGCCGGCGACCTCCAGGTCGACTGGGCCTTCAAGGTCGATGCGCTGACCCGGGTGATGCTCGTCGTCGTGACCACGGTCTCGACCCTCGTCCACCTCTACTCCGTCGGCTACATGCACGAGGATCCGCACCGGCCGCGGTTCTTCGCCTACCTGTCGCTGTTCACCTTCGCCATGCTGATGCTGGTGACGGCCGACAACCTCGTGCAGATGTTCTTCGGCTGGGAGGGCGTCGGCCTCGCCTCCTACCTGCTGATCGGCTTCTGGTACGAGAAGCCGTCGGCCAACGCCGCCGCCATGAAGGCGTTCATCGTCAACCGGGTCGGCGATTTCGGCTTCTCGCTGGGCATCTTCCTGGTCTTCGTGCTGACCGGTTCGGTGGCGTTCGACGCGATCTTTTCCAAGGTCGACGCGATCAAGACCCTGAGCTTCCACTTCCTCGGCTATGACTGGAACGCCCTGACGCTGGCGTGCCTGCTGCTGTTCATGGGCGCCATGGGCAAGTCGGCGCAGTTCCTGCTGCACACCTGGCTGCCGGACGCCATGGAGGGCCCGACCCCGGTCTCCGCGCTGATCCACGCCGCCACGATGGTGACCGCCGGCGTGTTCATGGTCGCCCGGCTGTCGCCGCTGTTCGAGGAGGCGCCGAACGCCCTGATCGTCGTCACGGTGATCGGCGGCATCACGGCCTTCTTCGCCGCCACGATTGGCCTGGTGCAGAACGACATCAAGCGGGTGATCGCCTATTCGACCTGCTCGCAGCTCGGCTACATGTTCGTGGCGCTCGGCGTCGGCGCCTACTCGGCCGGCGTGTTCCACCTGTTCACCCACGCCTTCTTCAAGGCGCTGCTGTTCCTCGGGGCCGGCTCGGTCATCCACGCGATGCACCACGAGCAGGACATGCGGAACATGGGCGGCCTGCGCTCCCACATCCCGTTCACCTGCGCCATGATGGCGATCGGCTCCCTCGCGCTGATCGGCTTCCCGTACACGGCGGGCTACTATTCCAAGGACGCGATCATCGAGGCCGCCTACGCATCGACCCGGCCCGGGCACACGCTCGCCTTCCTGTGCACCGTCGTGGCGGCGTTCTTCACGTCGTTCTACTCCTGGCGCCTGTTCTTCATGACCTTCGAGGGCCCGGCCCGCTGGGGCATCCATGCGGCACATGATGACCACGCCGCCCCGGCAGTCGCGCATGCGGGCACCGCCCATGCCGCGATGGCCCACGAGGCCGACGGCGCCCCGGGCCATACCGAGGGCGTGGCCCACGACGACCACGGCCACGACGTCGAGCCGGCCCACAAGAGCGACCTCGTCGCGGACGACCATCACGGGCACGGCCATCACGGCGACCACACGCCCCACGAGAGCCCGCTGGTGATGACGATCCCGCTGGCGATCCTCGCCTTCGGCGCCCTGTTCGCCGGGATCATCTTCCACGACCGCTTCATCGGGTCCGGGATGGACGCGTTCTGGGGCCATGCCCTGGCGCACGGCCCCGACAACCACATCATGCACGAGATCCACGAGGTCCCGGCGCTCGTCTCCTACGCGCCGCTGATCATGCTGATCCTCGGCTTCGTCCTGGCGTTCTGGATGTACATCCGCCGTCCGGAACTGCCGGGCGCGCTCGCGGCGCAGCAGCCGTCGCTGTACCGGTTCCTGCTCAACAAGTGGTACTTCGACGAGCTCTACGACCGGATCTTCGTGCGTCCGGCCAAGGATTTCGGCCTGTTCCTCTGGAAGCAGGGCGACGGGAGGATCATCGACGGGCTCGGTCCCAACGGCATCGCGGCGCGCGTCGTCGACGTGACCCGCGGCGTCGTGCGCCTGCAGACCGGCTACGTCTACCACTATGCCTTCGTCATGCTCATCGGCGTGGCCGGCCTGATCAGCTGGTACCTGATGGCCGGCCTGCCCAAGGGTGTTCACTGACATGCTCGGCCTCGGCATCCTCTCCGGCCTGCTGATCGTCCCGCTCTGCGGCGCGGCCTTCATCCTCACCCTGAAGGGCGACGAGGACTCGGTCGCGCGCAACACCCGCTGGGCCGCGCTCGCCACCACGATCGTCACCTTCGTGCTCTCCCTGGTGGCCTGGGGCCGCTACGACGCCACGTCGTCGAGCTTCCAGCTCGTCGAGTCGCATCCGTGGCTCGCCGAGACGATCCGGTTCAAGCTGGGCGTCGACGGCTTCTCGATGCCGCTGATCCTGCTCACCACGTTCCTGATGCCGTTCTGCATCGGCGCGTCGTGGACCTCGATCCACGTCCGGGTGAAGGAATACTTCGTCGCGTTCCTCGTCCTCGAGACGACGATGATCGGCGTGTTCGCCTCCCTCGACCTGGTGCTGTTCTACCTGTTCTTCGAGGCCGGCCTGATCCCGATGTTCCTGATCATCGGGATCTGGGGCGGCCAGCGCCGGATCTACGCCAGCTTCAAGTTCTTCCTCTACACCCTGCTCGGCTCGGTGCTGATGCTGCTCGCCGTGATGGCGATGTACTGGCAGGCCGGCACCACCGACATCCCGACCCTGCTGCAGTACCGCTTCCCGGCGAACATGCAGACCTGGCTGTGGCTGGCCTTCTTCGCCTCGTTCGCGGTGAAGATGCCGATGTGGCCGGTCCATACCTGGCTGCCCGATGCCCACGTCGAGGCGCCCACGGCCGGCTCGGTGATCCTGGCAGGCATCCTGCTGAAGATGGGCGGCTACGGCTTCATCCGGATCTCCCTGCCGATGCTGCCGGTGGCGAGCCACGACTTCGCCCCCCTGGTCTTCGCCCTCTCGGTGATCGCGATCATCTTCACGTCGCTCACCGCGCTGATGCAGACCGACATCAAGAAGCTGATCGCCTACTCGTCGGTGGCCCATATGGGCTTCGTGACGCTCGGGCTGTTCACCCTGAACGAGCAGGGCATCCAGGGCGCCCTGTTCCTGATGATCTCGCACGGCATCGTGGCGGCGGCGCTCTTCCTCTGCGTCGGCGTGGTCTACGACCGGATGCACACCCGCGAGATCGCGGCCTATGGCGGCCTGGTGAAGCGGATGCCGCTCTACGCGGTGGCCATGATGGTGTTCACCATGGCCAATGTCGGCCTGCCCGGCACCTCCGGCTTCGTCGGCGAGTTCCTGTCGATGCTGGGCGCGTTCAAGGCGAACCCGACCGTCGCGTTCTTCTCGACCTTCGGCATCATCCTGTCGGCGGCCTACGCCCTGTGGCTGTTCGCCCGGGTGATCTACGGCAAGCTCGAGAAGCCCAATCTCCAGGGCATCCTCGATCTCGACACCCGCGAGAAGATCATCCTGGCGCCGCTGGTGGTGCTGACGATCTATTACGGCGTGCACCCGGCCCCCGTGCTCGACGTCTTCGCGCCCTCCACGGAGGCGCTGATGACCGGCATGAAGGCCGCCCTCGCCAACACCCAGACCGCGGCCGCCGCGCTGCCGCTCCCACGCTGAGACGGAACAGATGCCCACCGTCCACTCCGTGCTGCCCTCGCTGGCGCCGCTCCTGCCCGAGCTGATCCTCAGCGTCGGCGTGCTGCTCATGATCCTGTACGGCGCCTGGCGCGGCGACCGGTCCGCCGAGTCTGTCAGCATCGGCGCCCTGGTGCTGCTGCTGTTCGCCCTGTTCGTGGTCCTCTCGGCGCCGACGCACGGCCGGGTCACCACCCTGTCGGGGGCGTTCGTCTCCGACGCGTTCTCCAAGGTGATGAAGTCGCTGGTGCTGCTCGGCTCCGCGTCGACGATCCTGCTGGCGCACGACTTCTTCAAGCGCGAGCGGATCGACCGGTTCGAGTTCCCGGTGCTGATCGTGCTCTGCACCATCGGCATGATGGTGATGGTCTCGGCCAACGACCTGATCGCGCTCTATCTCGGGCTGGAACTGCAGTCGCTCGCCGCCTACGTGATCGCCGCGTTCCACCGGGACGACGCCCGCTCCACCGAGGCCGGCCTCAAGTACTTCGTGCTCGGCGCGCTCTCCTCCGGGATGCTGCTCTACGGCGCCTCGCTGATCTACGGCTTCACCGGCACGGTCTCGTTCCCCGGCATCGTCTCGGCGCTGAACGAGAATGCGGGCCTGGGCATCGTGCTCGGCATCGTGTTCGTGGCCGCGGGCGTCTGCTTCAAGATGTCGGCGGTGCCGTTCCACATGTGGACGCCCGACGTGTACGAGGGCTCGCCCACCCCGGTGACCGCCTTCTTCGCCACCGCGCCCAAGATGGCGGCCGTCTCCATGACGGTGCGGGTGTTCATCGGCGCCATGCCGGACGTGACGGCGATCTGGCAGCAGATCTTCATCTTCGTCTCGGTGGTCTCGATGGCGCTGGGCTCGTTCGCGGCCATCGGCCAGCGCTCGATCAAGCGCCTGATGGCCTACTCGTCGATCGCCAACATCGGCTACGCGCTGATCGGGCTCGCCTGCGGCTCCGAGGAGGGGATCAGCGGGCTCGTCACCTACATGATCATCTACCTGGCGATGACTTTGGGGACCTTCGCGATCATCCTGTCGCTCCGGCGCCGGGACGTGATGTTCGAGTCGATCGAGGACCTGTCGGGCCTGTCGCGCACCCATCCCTGGCTGGCCTTCTGCCTCGCCGCGATGATGTTCTCGCTGGCCGGCATCCCGCCGCTGGCCGGGTTCTTCGCCAAGTTCTACGTGTTCGCGGCCGCCATCAAGGCCGGCCTCGTGACCCTGGCGGTGATCGGCGTTGTGACCAGCGTGGTCGGCGCCTACTACTACCTGCGCCTGGTCAAGATCATGTATTTCGACGAGCCGAAGGAGCCCTACGAGGCGATGGCGCCCGGCCTGCGGGTGGTGCTGGCCCTGTCGAGCGTGGTCGTGGTGCTGTTCTTCCTGCTTCCCGGACCGCTGGTCGGCGTCGCCGGCCGGGCGGCCCGGTCGCTGTTCTAGGCCCGGCGGCCTTCCGGCGCTCCCGATGAGAATGCGGCCCGATCAGAAAAGAACGCCTTGAGCTACCGTCTCGGGCCCGAGGCGCGCGCCCAGGGCCACCGCCTGCACGTTCACGACAGGTTGGATTCGACCAACACGGAGGCCATGGTCCAGGCACGGTCGGGCGAGACCGGTCCGCTCTGGGTGGTGACCCACCGGCAGGACGCGGGCCGGGGGCGACGCGGAAACGCCTGGGCGTCGCTGCCCGGCAACCTCGCGGCGAGCGTGCTCTGGCCGGTGGCCGGGGTGGCGGCCGAGCACCTGGCCGAACTCGGCTTCGTCGCCGGCCTCGCCCTGATCGAGGCGCTGGCGGCGACCTGCGGCACCCTGCCGGATACCCGGGGCGCGGCTTGCGCACGATCTCTGGCGTTGAAGTGGCCGAACGACGTGCTGCTCGGCGGCGGCAAGCTGGCGGGTCTGCTGCTGGAAGCGGAGACGCTGCCGGGGGGGCGCAGGGCCGCGGTGATCGGCTTCGGCGTCAACGTCGCGGCGGCCCCGGAGGGACTCGGCGCAACGAGCTTGGCCGCGACGGGTTACGCGGGCGGCTCCGAAGCGCTACTGGAACATCTCTCGGACCGGATGGCCGTGCGAGCACGCGCCTGGGACCGAGGCCGGAATTTCGCTCCCCTGCGCGAGGATTGGCTCGCGCGGGCCGCGGGTCTTGGGTCGGAGATCGCGGTGCGCAGCGGCGGACACATCCTGCGGGGCGTGTTCGAGACCATCGACGAGGGGGGGCGGCTCGTGATCCTCGCCCCCGACGGAAAACGGCATACCGTGACGGCGGGCGAGGTGCATTTTGGAACGGCCGCGACGGCGGCATGACGTTGGACGACGACAGATGGTGATGGGACAGGAGGAGCTGGTCTTCCTGCCGCTCGGCGGCGTGGGCGAGATCGGGATGAATGCGGCCCTCTACGGGTTCGGTCCGGAGAAGGGCCGGAAGTGGATCATGGTCGATTGCGGCATGGGCTTCGCCGGCGAAGAGCAGATGCCGGGGATCGACCTGATGTTCCCCGACCTCTCCTTCATCGAGGAGCGGCGGAAGGACCTGCTGGGGATCTTCATCACCCACGCGCACGAGGACCATATCGGGGCGATCTCGGAGCTGTGGCCGCGCCTCAAGGTGCCGGTCTACGCGACCCGCTTCGCCAAGAACCTGCTGGAGACCCGCCGCCTCTCGGAGCCCGGCGCCCCGAAGGTGGAGCTGCGCGAGGTGA
The DNA here is from genome assembly GCF_008040085.1 of Methylobacterium sp. WL7. Lineage (NCBI taxonomy): Bacteria > Pseudomonadati > Pseudomonadota > Alphaproteobacteria > Hyphomicrobiales > Methylobacteriaceae > Methylobacterium > Methylobacterium sp. WL7. The sequence goes on from NZ_VRVG01000027.1 coordinate 30,919, forward strand.
AGCCCGGCCGCCGGGTGACGGTCGGCCCGTTCGAACTCGAATACGTGCCGGTCTCGCACTCGATCCCCGAGTCGAACGCCATCGCGATCCGCACCGCCGCGGGCCTCGTGGTCCATACCGGCGACTGGAAGATCGACCCGACCCCCGTGGCCGGCGAGATCACCTCGCCCGAGGCGTTCACGGCGCTCGGCGACGAGGGCATCCTGGCGCTCGTCTGCGACTCCACCAACGTGGTGCGCGAGGGCTTCTCGCCGAGCGAGCGGGAGGTCGCCGCCACCCTTAAGACGCTGATCGCGGATTCGCCCCACCGGGTCGCGGTCACGACCTTCGCGTCGAACGTGGCCCGCATCCGGGCCGTGGCCGAGGCGGCCGTGGCCTGCGGCCGCGAGATCGTGGCGGTCGGCCGGGCCATGGACCGGGTGATCGATGTGGCCCGCGAATGCGGCTACCTCGACGGCCTGCCCGAGTTCCGCCGCTCGGATTCCTGGAAGAACCTGCCCCGCGAGCGGGTCGTGGCCCTGCTCACCGGCTCGCAGGGCGAGCCGCGGGCGGCGCTCGCCCGGGTCTCCCGCAAGGACCATCCGGATATCAGCCTGGCTGCCGGCGACCGGGTGATCTTCTCGTCGCGGGCGATCCCCGGCAACGAGCGCGACGTCGGCTCGATCATCAACGACCTGATCGAGCAGGGCGTCGAGGTGATCACCGACCGGACCGAGCTGGTCCACGTCTCCGGCCACCCGAGGCGGGACGAGATGGTCGAGATGTACAAGTGGACCCGGCCGGGCACGTCCATTCCGGTCCACGGCGAGGCGCTGCACCTCGACGAGCACGCCCGCTTCGCCCGGGCCCAGGGTGTCCAGAACGTCGTCAAGGCCCGCAACGGCAGCCTCGTCCGCCTGAGCCCCGGCAAGCCCGAGGTGATCGACCACGTGAAGGCCGGCCGCCTGTTCAAGGACGGCAACGTCCTGATCGACGAGAAGGACCGGGCGATCCCCGAGCGGCGCAAGCTCATGCAGGCCGGCCTGGTCTCGGTGGCCATCGCCATCGACGAGGACGGCGTCGTGCTGGGTGACCCGGCGGTGGACATCATCGGCCTGCCCAATCGCGGCCGCGCCGGCGAGCCCTTGATCGAGACGGTGGTCGATGCGGTCTCGCGAACCCTCTCGGGGATGTCGCGCGGCAAGCTCAAGGACTCGGAGGGCGTCGAGAAGGCGGTCGACCGGGCCGTGCGCACCGCCGTCAACGAGGTCTGGGGCAAGAAGCCGGCCTGCCACGTGCAGGTGGTGGAAGTCTGAGCGGTCATCCCGAAAGGCCGGTTCCGGCTTTCGGAAAACGATGACGCGCAACCAAAGACCGAGCGCATCGTCCGGGTTCTGATATCCAGGACGACGCGCTAGGATAAAAGAACGAGACGACGGACCACGGCAGGTCCCACCCAATCCCCTCATCCTGAGGTGCCCGGCGATCGGAGATCGCTGGGCCTCGAAGGAGCCCTCCAGCCGGCCGCGCGATCCCTGGAGGTCTCCTTCGAGGTTGCTGCGCAGCACCTCAGGATGAGGTCGGCATGAGGGAGACGCGGGACCTGCCGATCGGAGCGTCAACGGGAGGAACCAAACAATGATCGGTCGGCTCAATCACGTGGCCATCGCCGTGCAGGATCTCGAGGCGGCCTGCGCCGTGTACCGCGACACCCTGGGCGCGACGATCACGCCGCCCCTGCCGCAGCCCGAGCACGGGGTCACGGTGGTGTTCGTCGAGCTTCCCAACAGCAAGATCGAGCTGATGGCGCCCCTGGGCGAGGGATCCCCGATCGAGGCCTTCGTGGCCCGCAACCCGGGCGGCGGCGTCCACCATGTCTGCTACGAGGTCGACGACATCCTGGCCGCCCGCGACCGGCTGAAGGCTCAGGGCGCCCGGGTGCTCGGCACCGGCGAGCCGCGGATCGGCGCCCATGGCAAGCCGGTCCTGTTCCTGCACCCCAAGGACTTCCTCGGCACCCTCGTCGAGCTGGAGCAGGTGTGAACCGGATCCTGACCGCGCTGACCCGCTCCACCCCGGCGACCATGGCCGCCGTCGCGGTGCTGGTGGCCGCCTTCGTGACCGTGGCCGTGAGCCAGTTCCGGCTCACGATCGGCGGGGCGATCGCGCTCTACTTCGTGGTGTGGTGGACACTGCTCTTCGCGGTCCTGCCCCTGCGCAACCAGCCGGAGACCCGGCCCGGGCACGTGGTGCCGGGCCAGGATCTCGGCGCCCCGGCCCGTCCCCGGCTGCGCGAGAAGGCGATCTGGACGACGCTGGTGGCCGGCGTCGCCTTCCTCGCCGCCCTGGCCATATTCCCGCTGACGGGGCTGTAGGGGGCGCGCCGCGGACGCGGCGACCGGTTCGGCGGCAGAGCGCGTTCCGGCGAACATTTCGAGCGTACGGGCAGCGGCCCCGAACCTCCGGACCTCCCTGTCCGCCGAGAGGCGGCGACGTCACGCATCGCCTTCCGCGAAGTGCACCCTCGCGGCTCCGGCCTAGGCAGGTCGGAGGCAGCGCGCGCTCGTGCGGGAGAACGGACCCGCGCAGATCTCGGCCGGCGCCTGGGTCCCCGCGTCCCGTGTGGCTGGAGCGTCCTGGGCCATGCCCCCGGCTCCGCGGGCGCATGAGGACCAGGACACGCGTGCGGACGCGGCACGACGAACGTAGCGACGGACAAAGGCCCGCAAGCACCGGCGGCCGGCGGATCCGGCCACCGGCGTAAAACAACGGTGATCGGGCAGCACACGCCCTGGGCCGATCCCTCGCCAAGGAATAAAAAAACGTCTACACGGCCGCTCCCCGAACACGCCGACATGACGACGCTTACCTGCCGCGTATGCAGGACTGAGCCCGGAGAGCCTGAACCATGCCGATTCTCACCTTCCCCGACGGCAACACGCGGGAGGTCGCCGCCGGCACCACCGGCCGCAGCGTGGTCGAGGGCATTGCCAAGTCGCTGGCCAAGCGGACCGTCGCCATGGCGCTCGACGGCACGGTCGCCGACCTCGACGATCCGATCGCCCGGGATGCCCGCATCGAGTTCCTGGACCGGACCGACCCGCGCAGCCTTGAGCTGATCCGCCACGATTGCGCGCACGTGCTGGCCGAGGCCGTCCAGAGCCTCTGGCCGGAGACGCAGGTGACGATCGGCCCGGTGATCGAGAACGGGTTCTACTACGACTTCTACCGCGAGACCCCGTTCACGCCGGAGGACTTCCCGAAGATCGAGGCGAAGATGCGCGAGATCATTTCGCGCGATGCGCCCTTCACCAAGGAAGTCTGGAAACGCGAGGACGTGCGCGCGCTGTTCGAGGGCAAGCAGGAGAAATTCAAGGTCGAGCTGGTCGACGCGATCCCGCCGGGCGAGGACCTGAAGATCTACCGGCAGGGCGATTGGTTCGACCTGTGCCGCGGCCCGCACATGACCTCGACCGCCAAGGTCGGCACCGCCTTCAAGCTGATGAAGGTCGCGGGCGCCTACTGGCGGGGCGATTCGAACAACCCGATGCTGACGCGCATCTACGGGACCGCCTGGGCCGCCCAAGCCGACCTCGACGACTACCTGCACCGCCTCGAGGAGGCCGAGCGCCGCGACCACCGCCGCCTCGGCCGGGAGATGGACCTGTTCCACTTCCAGGAGGAGGGGCCGGGCGTCGTGTTCTGGCACGCCAAGGGCTGGACGATCTTCCAGGAGCTGATCGCCTACATGCGCCGCCGGCTGCGGGGCGACTACGCCGAGGTCAACGCCCCGCAGATCCTCGACAAGGCGCTGTGGGAGACCTCCGGTCACTGGGGCTGGTACCGGGAGAACATGTTCGCCGCGCAGTCGGCGGGCGACGAGGCCGAGGACAAGCGCTGGTTCGCCCTCAAGCCGATGAACTGTCCGGGCCACGTGCAGATCTTCAAGCACGGGTTGAAATCCTACCGGGACCTGCCCCTGCGGCTCGCCGAGTTCGGCGTGGTCCACCGCTACGAGCCGTCGGGCGCCATGCACGGGCTGATGCGCGTGCGCGGCTTCACGCAGGACGACGCCCACGTGTTCTGCACCGAGGACCAGCTCGCCGACGAGTGCCTGAAGATCAACGACCTGATCCTCTCGACCTACGCGGATTTCGGCTTCGACCAGATCGTCGTGAAGCTCTCGACCCGGCCCGAGAAGCGCGTCGGCTCCGACGCGCTCTGGGACCACGCCGAGGACGTGATGACCCGGGTGCTGACGCAGATCGAGGCGCAGTCAGCCGGCCGGATCCGCACGGAGGTCAACCCGGGGGAGGGCGCGTTCTACGGGCCGAAATTCGAGTACGTGCTCCGCGACGCCATCGGGCGCGACTGGCAATGCGGCACCACCCAGGTGGACTTCAACCTGCCCGAGCGGTTCGGCGCCTTCTACATCGACGCCGACGGCGCCCGGAAGCCGCCCGTGATGGTGCACCGGGCGATCTGCGGCTCGATGGAGCGCTTCACCGGCATCCTGATCGAGCACTTCGCCGGGCACTTCCCGCTCTGGCTGTCCCCGGTCCAGGTGGTGGTGGCGACGATCACCGGCGAGGCCGACGCCTACGCGCATGAGGTGGTGCGCGCCCTGGACCGTGCCGGCCTGCGGGTCGAGGCGGATCTGCGCAACGAGAAGATCAACTACAAGGTCCGGGAGCACTCGCTCGCCAAGGTGCCGGTGCTGCTCGCGCTCGGAAAGCGCGAGGCCGAGGAGCGCACGGTCTCGATCCGCCGGCTCGGCAGCCAGCAGACCCGCTCGCTGCCCCTGACGGAGGCGGTGGCGGCCTTCGTGGCGGAGGCGACCGCCCCGGACCAGCGCCGGGCGCAAGCCGTGGCCGACACGGTCCCGACCAGCGACACCGTCCTCGACGGGCATCACGGCGTCCACGCGACGCCCTGACGTTTGGGGGCGGATGATCGTCGGGCCGCCAAGTTTCGGCCTGCCAAGTTGAAGCGGTGCAGACGAAAGTCGCCACCGATCCCCGCGGCGGGCACCCGCGGGGATCGATCGAGGCCGGCGCAGACTTGCTCGACCGAGCCGGGCAACTCTAAGTGATCGATTCTGATCGGCCGCAGGCGTCAACGCGTGCGGCTTCCGGAGGGATCGACGCCCCTGTCGCGGAGTTTCGATGCGGATTCCGTTTCGTCAAGGTAGGCGAAAGGAATCCCATTCTAAGTCGCCCCGGTAGCAGTCTTCGGCGGAGCCTCCGGCCATCGAGCGGGAGCCCGGATCCCGCCGGGTGCTTGAAGGGGGTCGCCATGAAGGCGCGGGCGGGCAGGGTTTCGGCGCGGCTGGAACGGCATGAGCGGGCGCCGATCGCCGCCTCCGGGGGCTACGGGTTCCGTCGCGACCGGCGGCTCGGGGCCCGGATCGTCCGGGCCCTGGACAGCCTGCCGCACGGCTTCTGCCTGTTCGATGCCGGCGACTGCCTGGTCTTCGCCAATGCCGGCTACCGGCGGATCTTCGGACAGACGGAAGGGCAGGCGCGGCCCGGCATGCATGCCCGGACCCTCATCGCGCTCAACACGGCCCGGGGCCTCAAGGCCGAGCGGGACCCGGCGCGGATCTGGGCGGAGCGGCGCCGGATCCTGGCCCGGCGCGATCCCGAAACCGTGCTGCAGACGCTCTCGGACGGGCGCCAGCTCGCCCTCACGCTCCAGCCGCAGCCGGATGGCGGCTGGGTCGCCCTCTACGAGGACGTGACCGAGCGCCGGCGGACGGAGGCGCTGCTGCGCCACAGGGCCGATCACGACCCGCTCACCGGCCTGCCCAACCGCTCCCTGTTCGAGACCCGCCTCGACCGGGCGGCGGCCGGGCCGGGCGGCTGCGCCCTGCTGTGCATCGACCTCGACGGCTTCAAGCCGGTCAACGACGTCTACGGCCACGCCGCGGGCGACGCGCTGCTGCGGCAGGTGGCCGAACGGCTCCGGGAAGGTCTCGGCGACCGGGATACCGCGTCCCGCCTCGGCGGCGACGAGTTCGCCCTGCTGCTGGACGACGCCCCGCTCGCGACCGTGCTCGACTCGGCCCACCGCATCCACCGGCGGCTCACCGAACCCTACGATATCGGGGCCGACCGGCCGGTCCTGATCGGGGCCGCCATCGGCATCGCCTGCGCACCGGTCCACGCCGCCCAGGGGCAAATCCTCGTCACGCAGGCCGACGCGGCGATGTACCAGGCCAAGCGGCTCGGCCATCCCTGCCTGTGGGACGCTTCGCTGCGCCTCGGCTCCGCACCGGCCTCGTGACGCCCGGCGGCCCGGCTCACCGGGCCTTGTCGTGCTCCGCGAGGCCGACGGCCTTGTAATCGTAGGTCGGATAGAATTCGGTGCGGTACGCGCCCCAGGCGGTATCCTCCAGGACGCGGTTGATTTCGCGCAGCCGGGTCGCGGGCAGCCGCAGGACGATGATCTGCCCAATGCCCATTACGACGTTCCAGGACACGACCTCGATGCCGGGCGGCGGGAAGGCCTTGTAGAAGCCCTGCTTGGCCAGCTGCGCGTTCAGTTCGGAAAGCGGACGCGACTGGTCGTGCCGCAAAAAGACCGTGAGCAGGATGGCGTTGTCCGGCGTCGCCGGGGTCGAGCCTGCCTGCGGCGGCGGCGGCGTCTGAGCCATGGCCGGCAGCGCCGTCGTGCCTATCAGCAGCGCAAGCGCCGCCAGACCCGGCCGGATCGCGATCCTCGAGCGTCTCATGCGTTCTCCCCGCCCATCCGAACCGGCGCGACACCAACGCGGCAGGCCCGCTTTCGTCGCAGCACGGTCGGCCGGCGGCCCGGGCGTTCAGTCCGGCTCGACATCGTAGGACAGGCGCAGCCGCAGGCGGACGGCGCCCTGCTCGTCCCGGACGGCGATCACGTAATCCTGCCGCACCTGCGGGTCCGAGAGCCCCTGCGCGATCCGGGTCATGATGCGCACCGCCTGGGCCTGCGCGGCGGCGAGATCGGGCAGGTCGAAGCCCGTCTGGTCGCGAACTAGGTTCGCACCATCGTGGAGATCGATGAAGTATCGGGGCACGGATATAGGCTCTGAAGACGCGATCGCGCGCCATCATCGTGCTACGTTGTTTCTACGTAGTGTCCAGGGGGCGAAAGATGCATTTCGCGTCCGTCGTATACCTGCCGTGGTTCAGGCCTCGGCGACGCGCCTCAACCGCCCTGGAGGCTCTCGGCGAAGTCTTCCGGCACCTCGCCGAACTGGCCGAGGATCGTTACGCCCTCGAGTTCGCCGGTCTCGTCGTCGGCGACCACCTTCAGCGCCGCCGCACCGGGCATCCGGGCGGCCAGCGCCTCGGCCTTCTTGAGCGCGCCGAACTCGCTCTGGGCAGGCTCCTGCCGGGCCGGCCTCAGCCGCTTCCGATGCAGCTCGAAGGGCTGCACCACGAATGTCGTCTTCATCGCCATCCACCACCTTTGAAGCACGCGGCGCGGTTGCGATAGGGCGTCCACCCGAAAGATGGCCGCGGGCGTGCCGGGGCGACGACGCGTCCGGCGATCCCCGGTCAGAGGCTGCGGGTCGTGACGCCGAGCGCCAGCAGCAGGTAGGCCCCGATGAAGAACCATTGCCGGTGCGCCACCACCGTCCGCCCGACCATCGGGATGCGGGTGTAGAGGCTGGCGACGGCAAGGCCGATCAGCACGGCCGAGACCAGGAAGGTGAGCAGGCGCGGGGCGGACAGCGTGGGCATGGCCCATGCTCGCGCCGGGACGGTTACCGGCCCGTTACCGGTCGAGCCCCGGAATGCGGGGCCGGTCCGGCGTGAGCGGGCCGGTGGAGCCCGGCAGCAGCCCGACCTGGGCCAGCCACAGCGCCATGATCGCCCCCGCGATCAGGGTCGCCAGCGAGGCCAGCCGGCCGGTCCAGCGCCGGGTGATGATCATGACGGCCAGGACGACCAGAAGGGCGAGGAGGAGAGCGAGCAGGAGCATGGCTGGCCCATGCCACGGCCGCGCCCGCGCGTCACCGCGGCGACCACCGCCTTTCGAAGACTAATCGCCTTGAAGTTGAGAATATCGTGGCGTCCCGATCATGAAAGGTGCGGAGCCGGGGAGGGGGTGCGCTGATATTTCCGGGTGATCGCGGCTTTGCCCCGACCATGACGCCCGATCCCCCCGCGCGCCATCGTACAGGTCCAGGCTTGGTCGCAGCGTCGGAAGCACAATCCTCCTCACACACACGCCGTGTCGCGCCCCTCGCCGGCAGGCCATCGCCGAGATGCTGCGGAGGCCTGACAACTTCCCCTGGTCCAACGATCACTGTGTTCAAGCAAGAAAGTCCACGCCTGCGTCGACAAAGCATGCGATGCTACGCTCGGGTCGGCGGACGCATCATCGGGTCTTCGCCCAAACGGCGCGAATCACGGGACGGACCCGGAATCCGTATAATCTCAGACGCGGCAAACGATTGGGCGCGGGCCGGAAACACTGGTGCAATGATTTTCGAAATCTGCAGACCGTCAGGATAGTTCACCTGACGGTTGTGCCAGAATTCCCTACCCGGGGGCGCGAGCATGCACAGCGATCATGTCCGTTACGCACCCAGCAGAACAATTTTGTAACTTGCATTCGGGTGGAAGAAGTAGCAAATCGCGTGTGAGGGGTACATCGGGAACCATGAAGTGACAGAAGAAGCGATTGTGCACACGCCTGACCTTATCGGCTTGGCGGGCGACGTCGTCGCCGCCTACGTGTCGAACAACCCAGTTCCGGCGAGCGAGCTGCCGGCCCTGATCGCCCGGGTGCACGGCGCGATCGCAGGTCTCGCCTCCGGGACGAGCGCGGCCGCAGCCGGCGCCGAGGCGCCCGTGGCCGTCGACAAGCCGAGCGCGGCCCAGATCCGCAAGTCGGTCCAGCATGACGGGATCGTCAGCTTCATCGACGGCAAGACCTACAAGACGCTGAAGCGCCACCTGACCGCCAACGGCCTCAGCCCGCAGAGCTACCGCGAGCGCTACGGCCTGCCCACGGACTACCCGATGGTCGCCCCGAGCTACGCCGAGCAGCGCTCCGCCCTCGCCAAGGCGATCGGCCTGGGCCAGCCCGGTGCCATGGCCGACCGCGAGCGCAAGGGTCGCAAGGCGGCCTGATCGACAGCGACCTCGACGCCTCCGGCGGCGGATGCCGCCGAGGTCGTCCCGGCCACGTACGACCGGTGCGCACGCCCTCCGGATCCCTCATCCGTCGACCGCGTGCCACCTTCGACGATCCCGGACTGCCACGTCGAACGGTCCGGCCCGTGATCGTTGCCCCGCAGCCACACATGTCTGCGACGTGGCCCGACACGGACAAGCTGCCACACTCTGCACAAAGCTGATGCCCACCCCGGTTCCTGAGAAGAACGGGTGCGGGGTCGAAGCATGATGAAGCGTGAGCAGACGAACTCCGTGGTGGCCTTCCCGGCGCATATCGCGCCGACCGTGGCCGACGAGGACACCGCTTCGGTGATCGCCGTGCTGCAGGAGCAGCTCGCCCTCGCCCGCGAGGGGCGGCTGCGCTCGGTCGCGGTCGTCTCGGTCTCGACCGATGGCGAGGCGATCGGCACGCAATGGTCGTGCAAGGGCGCCGACATCTCCAGCCTGATCGGCAAGCTGACCGTGCTGACCCACGACATGATGTCGGCCCGGAAATAATCGGCCCGCTATTTTTTGGCCCGCAGGCAGTTGGCCAGACAGTCGCTGGCCGGAAAGTCTTCGGTTCGCACGCGGTCAGCGCATCGAGGCGTGGGGTCTATCCGGTCTTCCCGGGGGCCGGCCCGCCGGGGACGTACAGGTCCGCTCGCGCGCGCCATCGAGCACGGCATAGGAAGAACCGGGCCTGCGTGCCGCGATCCGATGCCGCTTCGCCGAGTCTCGGGCCCGGGGGGCATACGGGAACGGCAGCCCTATCTCTGTGTCGCGGGGTCGGCGCAGCATGCGCTGCGTCGTTCCCCAGCCCACAGAGGATCCACCCACCGATGAGACGCGTTCTGCTCGCCGCCGTGCTGGCCGCGTGGACCCTGCCGTCCGCACCCGCGATGGCCGAGGACGACAAGCGCACCGAGACCATCGAGGGCCTGGTGCGGATCATCGGCGCCCAGGCCGGCATCGTCCTGTATTGCCGCAAGATCTACACCGTGGACGACACGGTGTCCGAGGGCCTGTCCCGGACGGTCCGGAGGGCCCTCGACGCGGCCCTCGGCCGTCGAAAGGCTCAGACCGCCATCGCGGAGGAAGGCCAACGCGTCGCCAAGACCATCGCGGAGGTCGGAGCGGACCAATGGTGCGCCGACCAGCGGGACATCCTCAACACGGACGGCGTCCGGGTCTTCGTCGACTGAGCTGCCCGGCCCGCCTCCGTCACGGAAAGGGGCTTCGACGTTTTTCCCCTGGCCTATCCGCCGCGGGTGTCAGATGAGGCAGCGCGATCCTCCGTCGTTCTGCAGTGCAGAACAGATTCCGGCCTTGTTCCCACTTGGAACGTCTGTCATGTTTCGACGATGGACGTCCCGAAAGCAGATCACGCCGGCTGCGGACGTCCTGACAAGAGCCCAAAGGGCCAGCAAGCCGGCGTCGGAGGAACACGCCATGTCCACACCGATCACCATCGCCGTCGCCCTCATCGTGTGCGGCGTCGCGGTCACCGCCTTCGCCTTCACCCGCGCCCCCCGGTCGAAGGACTTCGCGGGCTGGGACGTGATGTTCATGAGCGGGATCGGCGCCGTCGCCCTCGGGTTCCTGGCGACGCTGGTCGGGGTGGTCACCGGATAGTGAGGCCACGCGCCGTCCTTTGAGGGCGGACGCGGACAATCTGATGCATTTCCGGAACCGGTTCTGAACCCGGCGCGCCGATCGTGCGCGCTTCGCAGTTCACGAGACGGCAATGCTTGATCGACGGCGCGCCCCGCGCACGATGCTGAACGAGACCGGCAGCATCTCCATCGACGAGCATCGCAGCCTGCCGTGCATCGTCTACGATCGCTCGCTGAGCGGCGTCCGCGTCGCCCTTCCGGACGCCGAGATCGTTCCGGAGCGCTTCGTGCTCAACATCGACGCGAGCAACGAGATCCTCGTCTGCCGCTCCGTGTGGCGCAAGGCGGAGGAGATCGGCGCGACGACCAACGAGCCGGAGCCCGAGCGGCCGAGCCTCCGTCGGACGCCGGCCTGAGCGTCCTCCGGCCGGCGCGCGTCAGCCGGAGCGCCGCGCGTTCCAACGGCCGCTGCAGGTGACGATCCCGCCGGTCGACCGCCACGTGCCGCTGCCGGCGCCCTGCGTGTCGAGGCTGCCGTCGATCGGCACCGTGTTCGAGCCGCTGATGATCGTGGCCGAGACGCGACCGCTCGACGAGACGCCGCCGTCGATGTCGACGTCGTCCCCCGGGATCGAGGCGTCGCTGTCCTTGATCTTGACCTGATAGCTCGTCGTGGCCGCGCAGGGCCCTTCGGAGGTCGTCGCCACGATGGTCCAGGCGCCGTCGTAGCGGTTCGGTATCTTGATCTTCTTCGTGCCCGCGAGGGCGGGCGTCAGGACGCCGACGATCAGGGTCGCGGTCAGGATCGGGACAAGGCAACGGGGCACGGGGTCACTCTCGCTCGCGCCGCCGGGACCGACCACGCGGAGACAGAACCGTGAGAGGCCGAAACGGTTGCCTTGGCCCTTCGGCGGGCACCTTCGCGCGTGACGACCGTTCTGTCCGTGCCGGGCCCGCCGCACGCGGGGCGCGGCATCGCCTCCGGGGGACCCGCCATGCCTGATCCGAGATCGCCCAGCGCCGACGAGGCGCCCGAGCCCGCGCTGCCGCAGGGCCTGCCGATGCCGCCGAATACCGGCGACATGCCGCCGCCGCGGCTGCCGCCGGCCCCGGAGGACGATCCTGCGCCGCCGGCACGGGAGCCGGCGCCGGACATCGACGACGTGACGGGCCTGTGAAGACCGCCGGCCTCGCGCGGGGACCGCGGTCGCTGCGCGTGTGCCTGGGTCTGATCGCTTCGCTGGCGTCGGTGATGGGGGCCGACGCGGCCGAGCCGCTCACCGTCGAACGGCTCAGCGCCGACGGCTGGGAGATCGCCGGCTACACCGGCACCTTCGACAACCGGTCGTCCCTGATCCTGTTTCGGAAGAAGGACACGCAGTACCTAGTTCAGTGCTCGATCCTGTACGACGTGACCCGCAATCCGCGCGTGATCACCAACTGCTACGAGCTGCACTGAGCGGGTCGCGCCGGATCGGGTCGAACTTCGGCGGCCCGCACCCGTTGGCGTCCGACCGCAAGGAACGGACGAACCCATGACCCGTACGACGTTGACGCTCTCGGGCGCCCTGACCCTCCTGCTGGCCGGACCGGCCGCCGCGCAGGTGACCACCGGGGGCGCCGGCAATACCGGAGTCACCGCCCCGCCCACCACGGGCGGCGTCGGAGCCGGCACCGTGGGCAGCGGACCGGGCGCCCCGATCACCACGGGCACGACCGCCAATCCCAGCAACTCCTCCGTCCCGGGCACGACACCGGGGGTGAACATCGGCGGCACGCCGACGAGCGGCCCGCCCGGCACCGGCGGCACCGCGGGCGGCCCGGCCCTCGGCAACCGCTAGATCGTCCCGGGGGGCGGGGCCGGCCTTCCGCCGACGGCGCCGCGAATCGACCCTCGCGCGCCGGGCCGGCTCACTCGCCCCAGTCGATATCCAGGGACCGCTCGAACGCGGCCGCCGACATCTCCTTACCCTTGGGATCGGCGACCACGATCTCCCGGAACCCGCGCCGGACGAGTTCCCAGGTCTTCTCCATGGCCTGCTCGTCGGTCCCGCACGCGAAGGTCATGACGCGGCCGGACGGATCGATCCCCTTGACGGTGAACACGACGCTCTCCTCAAATCCCCCGCCCGCATATAGCGCGGCGCACGCGATACTGCCCACCGACACCGGCGCTCCGGGACCCGTGAGGCCCCGGCGACGTTTCTCCGGACCAGGGAAGCCATGCATGACTGATTCGCGAGAGCCCGCGCGCGTACCGGATCGGACGTTGCCGCCGGCCGACCCGGACTCGGAGACCGGCCCCGCGGAAGTCGAGCCGGGCGCCTCCAACAAGCCCCTGCCGATCAGCGACGACGCGCCCGAGGTCGGGCTGTCGCAGAAGGGCGGCGGCGAGGACGCGATCATCCGGCGCGAGACGGAGATCTGACAGAATCCGGGGTCCCGTCACTCGCCGATCCCTGGACCTTCTCGCTTGTGCAGTGCACAACAGCCATGGCCGCGGCCAGACGTGCGGCCGAAGGAGACCAGTCATGGCGAATATTCCCAGCTTCGAGGTCCCGCCGCAAATGCGCGATCTGGCCGAAACCAGTGTCGAGCAGGCCCGCAAGGCGTTCGGAACGTTCATCGGTTCGGCGCGCCGTGCCACCGATACCCTTCAGGGCTCGACGGACCTGACCCGGACCAATGCGTCCGACATCTACGCCCGCAGCCTCGACTATGCCGAGCAGAACGTCCGTGCGGCGTTCGACCTCGCGCAGAAGCTCGCGGCCGCCAAGTCCTTCCCGGAAGCGATGCAACTCCAGGCCGAATACGTCCGCGAGCGATTCGCCGCGATGCAGTCCCAGGCCAAGGAACTCGGCGGCCTCACGCAGGGCGCGATGCAGCAGGGGGCGGAGCGCGCCAAGGCTGCGATGCAGCAGGGTGTCGACGAGACCCGCAAGGCAGTGAAGCAGGGTCAGGATGCGGCCCAGCAGATGGGCCACGAGACGCAGAACGCCGTCGACCAGGCGTCGCACTAAGCGCACACACCGGGGGACCCGGCCCTTCGGGGCCGTTGCCTCCGGGGCGGGCCGACGATGTTTCCTGTGCCGGCGGCCATCCCGGACGTGGAGTTGCCGATGATGTACGGGGAGGTGGGCCGCCTGACGGACGAGGCCGTCCGGCTCGGCATCCGCCAGGCGGAGAACGCGGCCCTTCTCGCGGTCGCGATACACTATGCCTGGCTCGACCTGTGGCTCGACAGCTACCGTGCGACGGGCGCTGCACTGAATACAGGACCGGAGCAGCGCGCCCGGACCCGTCGCCTGATCGAGCGCGGCGTCTCACCGAGTCTCGCCGCGCAGGACCTGCACCTCGTCTGATAGCCGATCCGCCGAACCGGATCCCGGACCGGCGGATCGCGGCGCGACGACCGAGACGTGCTCAGCGGGCCGTTTCGGCCGAGGCCTGGACCATCGGCCGGACGACGGCCGCCACCGGGCTGCGGCCGGTCTGCATGGCCGACACGGGCTGGGGCGTGGTGGTCAGATCGTGAGCCGAGCGCACCTGCGTGGTCGCGCGGGCCTGGTCGCGATACAGCGGCGGCGTCAGGTGAAGGTCGTCCTGCGCGAAGGCCGGGACGGTGAAGAGGGCGGCAGAGGTGAGCGCCGCCGACGCGAGGATGAGGATCGTGCGCATGGTGCGACTCCGGTTCGATCGCGGGATGCAATCGTTGGGTGCATGAGACCACGGATTTGTGCGTTGCGGTATGCTCATTCCGCATTGCAACATAACGCAGGGCCGGCATGGTTTTGCAGTTTTCGCACCGCCGCCCGAGCGATATCCGTGTTCCGGCGCAGAACGCGCCATGCATTCGGGACAATTGAACTAAATTGCCATCCATAAACTCGAAAATATAAATTGATCACGCGCGAAATTTTATTTCACCGCGCGGGTCCCGGCGGGGGAAGCCTGCAGATCCTTCGGGCAGCCCTGTCGTCCTCGACCGTTCGCGGGCCTCGATCGCCCAACCTGGGACGCGTGCGCTGGCGCGCGCCGGCACCGCGCCGGCCGGGAGTGGGACGAAGAAACTTGAAGCTCCGCCCGGCGGCGTAGAAAAAAGTTCTCCCACTCTTTGGAGTCTCCCCCTTGTGCGCGGTCGGAGACGCGCGACATCTCCTGACGCTGCGTCGGTTCGGAGCCGGATGCTCCGGACCATGATGGGCCGGCCAGGGCGCCGCGTCGCTCGGATCGCGGCGGCGGGCGGACCGCGCAGCGTTCGCGACACGAATCGGCAACACGAACGCCAGGCTCACGTCACATGAGCCGGTTAGACAGGGTTCAATTCTGACGTCATCCGGAGCGCGCCCATGACGCCCGCAGACCTCGACAAGCGTGCCGAGTTGACCGTGTGGCCGAACCGCTCGCTCGGGCGGTCCGCCGAAGGGCGCCCCTACGCGACCCTGCGTGAGGCGCTTGCGGCGGCGGCCGAGGCGATCGCCGTGGGGGACGCACAGCCCTGGATCATCACCGAGGAGGGCGACGTGCTCTCACCGGGCTGGATCCGCGCCAACACCCGATCAAGCGCCCTGCAATGATGCCGGGCGTCAGCTGGCGGACGGTGAGCGGACCCGCTCAGCACCCGATGCAGATGTCGTGCACCACATGGGCCCGGCGGGGACCGGTCCGCTGGTTCGGCAACGGTCCATCCGTCGCGGGAAAGCCGCTGCCGAGCGCCTGAAACCGTCTGCGGCCGCCGGCCGGGTCGGCGGTCGCGGGTTGCGCCGGCGCCGGGGTGCCCGCATCGGCCGGTGGAGCCTGGCTCGGCGCGCTGTTTGCCATGCCGGGATCCGGAAGGGGCATCATCATCCCCTGCGCGGGCGCCGTCGGCGCGAATTCGCCCGCCCGCGCGGCGACGGGCGCGCAGACCAGGGCGATCAGGATCAGCCGAGACCGCACCGGCATGACGCTCTCTCCGCTTCTCCCGCAGGACGATGACCGGCACGCCAGGGCGCGCCGGTCGGGTGAATCTCAGTAAGCCCGGCCGTAGAACGGCTTGGAGACCGGATGATATCGGTCACTCACCGGCCACGTATAGGGCTGGTCTTTAGAGGTACGGATATCGGAGCCGAATTTAGAGGCGTTGAACCCGATGCCGTGGAGGGCGCCGGTCCGGCCCTTGGCACCCGGGGTCGCGGACGCGGCATCGCGTGCCAGCGCCGCGCTCGACAGCCCCACGACGAGAATGGCCGCACACGAAACGCGGCCCCGCATAACGGCTCTCCTGACCTCTTGCATCGTCGCCTCCCTTCCCGGCCGAGGTGCCGGACTTCAAGCAACGGCAGCGCTTCCGCGGGGGTTCCGCCCGTCCGCGCCGCGGCGTCAGAACGCGTTCGCGCCGCCGAGGCAGGCCACCGCGAGCGGTCCGTTGCAGGCCGTATCGGTCTGGCCGGTCCCGGCCGCGATGCCGGCGCCGCCGACCGCTCCGCCGCCGCCACGGGCCACGGTGTCGGTCCCGTCGAGGCCCTGGACCGGCGCCGCGTTCGCAGCGCCCGCGATGCCGGCGCCACCGAACGCGCCGCCCCCGGTGGCGGTGGTGGACGCCGCGGTCGCGGCCGGGTCGACGACGGCCAGCCCCGTCGAGCTGGCGCCGATCCCGGCTCCGGCCCCGAATCCGCCGGCCCCGGAGGCCACCGCCGAGGCCGAGGTCGCGTCGGTGTTCAGGCTCGTGCCGACGGCGGAGCCGCCGCCGAATCCCCCCGTCCCGAAATTCGAGAGCGCGTTGCCCGAGATCGACCCGATCGCCGAACGCGTCGACGTGTTGAAGCCGTTGCGCGTGCCGGTCGCGCCGATCGTGCTCCCGGTTCCGCTCGACCGGGACGGCGTTCCGGTGACGCCGGCGCCACCCGTCGATCCGGATCCCGAGAGGCTCAGCCGGGCCGTGCCGGCGCTGGTGGCGCCGGTCGGCGGCGCGATGCTGCCGCCCCCGGAACCGCCGCCGCCGAAGCTCAGCTGTCCGGCATTCACGAGGCCGCCGCCCTGCGCCGAGAGGGTCGGGAACGGACCGGAGGTGGAGCCGCCGCCGAGGCTGAGCTGCCCCGGGTTGGCGATCGCCGTCAGCGGCTCCAGGGAGGCCGCCGCGGGGACCGTCGCGGTGGCGGACAGGTTCTGGGCCCAGGCCGGAGCGGCGAACGGGACCAGCAGGGCGGCGGCGAGGATGACCCGCATGGCTGTCGGATTCCACGAGACGGTGTGTCCGGGGCCAACACAACCGATTCGGACGGGTTCCGACGGTCTCCTCGCACGTCCCGGATCGAACGCCCCGCGGCGGGTCCGTGATCAGGCCGCCCGCACCCACACCGCGGTGTCGTGGAACGTGGCGCCGTCGTTGGGAGCGGCCGGCGTGTCGCCGATCAGCGCGTTGATGCCGCGCCCGCCCGAGAACGAGGCCGCCGGCCACAGGCTCTCGACCACCACGATCCCGGGCGGCTGCCCCTCCGCGAGGCGGGCGTGCAGCCGCACTTGGCCGCGGGTGTTGCCGATCTCCACCGCATCCCCGGTGGCGATCCCGAGGCGGGCGCCGTCCTCCGGATGGAGCAGGCAGGTCGGGCGGCCCTCGCGCCGGATCGATTCGGGGCTGTTGGAGAAGGTCGTGTTGAGGAACTGGCGGGCCGGCGGCGCCACCATCCGGAACGGGCGCTCGGCGTCGGCCGGCTCCGACACCGCCCAATGGTCGGGCAGGGCCGGCATGCCGGCGGCGCGCGGACCGAGCGCCGACCAGTCCGGCCCGAACCGGAAGCGCCCGTCCGGGTGGCCGAAGCCGGTGAGGAAGTGGCTCTCGGCGAAGTCCGGCTGCGCGTCGATCCAGCGCTCCCGCTCCAGCCGGTCGAGGCCGCCCCAGCCGGAGCGGGCCAGGGTCGCGTCGGCCAGATCCCGGGCGTTCAGGTCGAAGCCCGGGTGTTCGGCCCCCAGCCGGCCGGCGAGGGCGGCGATCAGGTCGTGGTTGGAGCGGCATTCCCCCGGCGGCGGCAGGAGCGCCGGCCCGGATTGGATGTGGCTGTGTCCGCCGGCCCCGTAGATGTCGTCGTGCTCCAAGAAGGTGGTGGCCGGCAGGACGAGGTCGGCGAGCGCCGCCGTCTCGGTCATGAACTGCTCGTGCACGGCCACGAACACGTCCGGCCGCAGCAGTCCGGCGCGCACCCGGTTGCTGTCGGGGGCGGAGGCCGCAGGGTTCGCCGACTGGATCAGCATCGCGCGCACCGGCGGCCCGCCCTGCAGGGCGTCGGGATCGTCGGCCAGGATCGCGCCGATCCGGCTCATGTCGAGGTCGCGCACCCCCGGGGCCTTGGCGTCGAGGCCCTCGGTCAGGGTCTTGTCCCAGTTGAAGATCGCGGCGTTCTGCCAGAGGGCGCCGCCGCCCTCGTGCTGCCAGGCGCCGGTCACGGTGGGCAGGCAGGTCACCGCGTGCAGGTTGACCGCGCCGTTATGCGTCCGGGTGAAGCCGAAGCCGCAGCGGATGTAGCTGCGCGGCGTCGAGCCGTAGAGCGCCGCGAAGGCCTCGATCTCGGCGACCGTGAGGCCGGTGATCGCGGCCGCCCAGGCCGGATCGCGCGTGGCGAGATGCGCCTCCAGCGCCGCCGTGTCCTCGGCATGGGCCGCCAGGTAGGCCCGGTCGGCGTGGCCATCGCGGAACAGCACGTGGAGCACCGCGCAGGCCAGCGCCCCGTCGGTGCCGGGCCGGGGGGCGAGGTGGAGGTCGGCCGCCGCGGCGGTGCCGGTGCGGTAGGGGTCGATCACCACCAGCTTGGCGCCGCGCGTCTTGCGGGCCCGGCTGATGTGGCTCATCGCGTTGACCTGGGTGCTCACCGGGTTGCCGCCCCAGACCACGATCAGGTCGGAGAGCGCCATCTCCCGCGGGTCCGGGCCGGCGACGCGGCCGACACCGGCGCTCCAGCCGGCGATGGCGATGGCGGTGCAGATGGTGCGTTTGCGCCGGGAATAGCCCATCACGTGGGTCAACCGGTGGATGCCGTCGCGCTGGACGAGGCCCATCGTGCCGCCGGAATTGTACGGCCAGACCGCCTCCGGGCCGTGGCGCCCGGCGGTCTCGCGGAAGGCCGCGGCCAGCCGGTCGAGGGCCGCGTCCCAGGAGATCGGCCGCCACCGGCCGCCGCCCTTGGCGCCGACCCGTTCCAGCGGCTGGAGGATCCGGTCCGGGTGGTGGACCCGCTCGCCGTAGCGGCTGACCTTCGCGCAGATCACCCCGGCGGTGTAGGGGTTGTCGCCCCCCTTCACCGAGACGACGCGGCCCTCCGCCACCTGCACGTCCAGGCTGCAGGCCGAAGGGCAATCGTGCGGGCAGACGGTCCGGGCCAAGCGACGCACTCCGTGGTGGTGTCTCGCGGTAATGGCCGGGATGATGCAAGCGCCGTGCTTTTTTGAGGCGGCCGCACGCGAAGGCCACGCGCAGTCTGCGATCCATCCCCGCGGCTTCCCCGCCGGCCGTCGAAGAATCCGGCCCGGTCCTTCGCGGAAACGGCCTTCATCCTGCCGGATTGCCGGTATGGTCTCGCAGCCCGGATCCGCTTTAACCCACGATTGTGCCGTTGCCCGAAGAGTTCGCTCAAGGCTTGCGCCGCGCCGGCTGGCTCGCCGGCCTGCCCGCGCTCGCGCTGATCTGGGCCGGCGCGACGCTGTTCGCCACCCCGCAGATCGCCGACGCCCTCGAGGCGGCGGGGGCGCAGGTCGCGTCCGGCACCGCCACGGCCACCGGCGAGCCCTGGCTGCGGCTGGAGGCGCGCGGACGCGACCTGGCGGCGGAGGGCGAGGCGCCGGATGTCGGCGAGCGCGAGACCGTGCTGACCCGTCTCGCCGCCCTGGACGGCCCCCGGCGGATCGTCTCGGAGGTCGGTCTGGTGGAGACCGCCGCGCCGTTCCTGTGGGCGGCGATCCGCACCGGCTCGGCCCGGGTGGCGCTGGAGGGCAGCCGCCCGGCGGAGATCGGACGGCGGGCCCTGGAGGCGCGGATCACCGGGGCGCTGGCGCCCGGCACCTATCTCGACGACACCGCCCGGGCGGCCCGGGGCGCGCCCCCGGACTTCGCCGGCGCGGCGACGTTCCTGGCGGCGCGGCTGTCCGGGCTCGCCAAGGGCGGCCGGGCGGCGCTCAGCGACACGGTGCTCAGCCTGTCCGGCGAGGCCCTAGACGTGCCGGCCTACGAGGCGCTGCGGACCGCCCTGGCCAACCCGCCGGCGGGTTTCAGCGTCGGGCGGATCGAGATCGTGCCGCCCGCGGTGGCGCAGTTTCGGTTCTCGGTGGCGAAGTCGGCCCGGGGGATCGTGCTCGACGGGTTCGCCCCCTCCGCGGCGGACCGGGAGGCGGCCCTGCGGGCGGCCGCCGAGGCGGTGCCGGGGGGCAGCGTGCAGGACCGTCTGCTCACCGCCCGGGGGCTCGACCCGGCGATCGACCCAAAGACCCTGATCGGCTTCGCGTTCCGGCTGGCCGAGCTGATCCAGTCCGGCACCGTCGCCTTCGCGGAGGATTCCATCTCGGTCACCGGCGACGCCATCGACGCCCAGGCGATCCCCGACGCCGCCGCGCTGATGCGCGAGGCCCGGCCGGCCGGCGTGAAGCCCGGCCCGGTGACGCTGGCGGCGCGGCCGCTCTCGCCCTACCGGGTCGCGATCCGCCGGACCCCGGAGGCGGTCACGCTCACCGGCCACCTGCCCGACGACGCCACCCGGGAGCGGGTGCTGGCGGCCTTGCGCCCGCGCCTGTTCCGCGAGCCGGTGATCGACCGGACGCGGCTCGCCGACGGCGCCCCGCCGGACCTCGGCGCCGCGCTGGCAGCGGCCGCCCCCCTGGTGGCCAACCTCGCGGCCGGGGAGGTGGCGGTCTCGGACCGGGCGCTGACGCTCACCGGCGAGAGCCTCTACCGCGAGGCCGCGTCCCGGACGCCGGAGCGCCTGGCCGAGGCGCTGCCCCCCGGCTGGACCGGGCAGGCTGCCGTCACGGCCCGCCAGTCCGCCGAGACCCGCGACCCGGCCGCCTGCCGGGCGGAGGCGGGCGCGACGATCGCCGGGGCGTCCCTGCGCTTCCCGGCCGGCGGCGCGACCCTCGGGCCGGCCTTCTACCCGGTGCTCGACGCCCTGGCGACCCTGGCCAAGGCCTGCCCGGCCCTGCGCATCGCGGTCTCGGCGCCGGTCGACCCGGCCAAGGCGAAGCCGGCCCAGGGGGAGGGGGCCGGGGAG
>NZ_VRVG01000280.1:0-2145 GCF_008040085.1 Methylobacterium sp. WL7
CCCTCGATGCCGGCGATCCGCCAAGCCATCCTGGATCACCTCAGTCAGCCACCACCGCGGCGATGCCCGCACTGTGACGCCGTTCTCAATCTGCCACCCTGAAGTCAAAATGCCAAAGTAGTGCTAGAAGCAGCAAGCCGATCTCCCCGCCCCATCGAACGAATGGTTTCTTGAGTTGCGCCCGCAATAAGATTTCGTTCATTCTATCGTGCAAAAAAGTGGTGCACGCTCAATGATGGATGCGTAACCAATGTCTTCTAGCGTCACGCTTACCGCGGCCACCCGTCAGAACCTGCTCTCACTGCAGGATACGGCTGCGCTGACCGCGACCACACAGAACCGGCTCTCTACCGGCCTGAAGGTCTCCTCGGCCCTCGACAACCCGGTCAACTTCTTCACTTCTCAGTCGCTCAGCCAGCGATCGGGCGATCTCGGCAATTTGCTCGACGGCATCTCCAACGGCATCCAGGCGATCCAGTCCGCCAACCAGGGCATCACCTCGATCCAGAAGCTGGTCGATCAAGCCAAGTCGGTGGCCAATCAAGCGCTGTCTACCCAGATCACGACGACCGGCACCGCCTCGAGCGCCTTCTCCCCGTCGACGGCCGCTGCAACGATCAACCTCTACGTGAACGGCAACAGCACGACTGTGTCGGTCGCGGCCAACGGCTCAATCGACGACGCAGTCGGTGCGCTGAACGCAAAGCTTGGAGCCGGCAGCTTCTCAAAGAGCACCGACGGCACGAAAATCGTGATGAATGCTTCGGCCGACGTCGAATTTAAAGACACGGCCAGCCAAGTCGCGCTCGGTTTCTCGGCAGGCACCGCCAGCTCGGGTCCTACTTACGGGACGAGCACTTTGTCCACCGTGGCGAGCCAAAGCTCCGACCTGACGGTCGCGGGTGTGACGGCCCGCGCTTCGCTCGCGACCCAGTACAACAGCTTGTTGACTCAGATCGATCAGCTCGCAGGCGACTCGAGCTACAACGGCGTCAATTTGATCAATGGCAAGAACGACAACAACAACCTGACGATCAATTTCAATCCGCGGGGCAACTCGAACCTTACCGTCACCGCAACCGATGAGACCTCAAGCGGCCTCGGCTTGAAGGCGATCACCAACAAATCGGTCGCAACGACGGGAACCGGGCAGGGGAACTTTCTCCTCAACGCCGATATCAACACGACCTTGAATTCCTTGACCGCCGCGTCCAGCCAGCTACGCACCGATGCCTCGACCTTCGGTTCGAACCTCTCGGTGGTGCAGAACCGTCAGGACTTCAGCAAGAACCTGATCAACGTCCTCGACACAGGCTCGTCTAATCTTACCGCGGCCGACCTGAATGCCGAAGCTGCGAACTCGCAGGCCCTGACCACCCGTCAGTCGCTGGGCATCTCGGCCCTGTCGCTGGCGAACCAGGCTCAGCAGGGCATCCTGCAGCTCCTGCGGTAAGCTTCAGCTACATCGTCAACGCAGCGGTCGGGGCATCACCCCGGCCGTTTGCGTTTGGGGCTGCGTCGCATCATGTGGCTTACCGTGTTCCGCTCGTGCATGACCGCGCAACCTCGGGGCGGTCCGGAAGGCGCTCGATCTGAACCGGCTCAGTGCGCGCAGACTAGGAACATGGTCCCGGGATGCCACGTCCCCGTCGGTATTGTCGCGGCGAGGCTCGGCCCCATCGACCGGCCCAGGGCGGGCCTTCTGCGATCGGACCATCGATCGTCCGATGCCCCCCTCCTCAACGCGTCCACCAGCCCCTCGCGCAGTCGCTGAGCTATATAGGCTAACCCCGCCTCTCCGCAGGATCGGTTCAGCCCCTCGTCTACGTGCAGCGCCGCGATCGATCGCGCCAGCCTCGTAGAGGTACCTGACACCAGCCCCGCCAGCCGGCTCAGGCAGATCGATACCTTCGACCGCGGCTGGCGTACAGACACACGCCCCCCCCTGCCGCGAGACTGTGTCGAGCACCTGGCCCTTCACCCCCGCATCGTAGGCCAGCGGTGCCACCGTCAGCCGCACCCGGTCACATACGGCCACGCGTTCCAGCACGCACCCGACGACTTCGACGTTTGGTCGCGCCGCAACCAATGACTGTAGGCTGTCGGGCATGCTGCTGCCGACCAGCGAGCAGGGGATGTCCACAC
>NZ_VRVG01000281.1:0-2133 GCF_008040085.1 Methylobacterium sp. WL7
TACTATATCTATAGATGTAGGTCGGCCGGGGCCGCCGCTGCGTGGCAGTCCAAGCGTTTTGACCAATTCTGGCTGGCTAAGGTCAATATCTGGCCAGACAGCTAGTAAATCAATAAGATTTATCTTTACAACGTAATACTTGGTCGCAGCAAAATTAACAGTAGCTACTGGTTTGCCTATTTTTCGAAGGCCCCACGGAGATGTTGCGCGCGAATTTCTCCAGTAAAAAGTAACCGGGCTGGCTTCCTGCCATCCATGCCAATCGACAATCGTTGGAAGCGGCACATCTTCCTGCTCTTCGATATCATCGATTATCGCCTTGCGAGCGACAGCTTTAATTTTTCCTGCCCATAGCGCACGGGATAACTTGCGGTCAGTAAGCTCCTCATCTTCTTCGATGTGCAGGACAAGATCGAAAGCATATGCGAGTGGGATCCATTTATCCGCCACAGTGCACCGCCCATGCGTTCATCAGCTTGCGGCGCTTGGCGAACAGATCGCCCCGCCTGTAGGCTGCCTCGACCCGGTTCTCTACGACGTGCGCAAGCGCAGCCTCGACCACTTCTCGTGGGAAGCTCGTCGTCTCGCTCGCCCAATCCCTGAACGCGGATCGGAACCCGTGGACCGTGATGTCCTTGCGGCCCATCCGGACCAGCACCTTCAGCATCGCCGTCTTGCTGAGCGGCCGGCTGCGCTTCAGGCCCGAGAACACGTACTCCGAGCCGATGGGGCGGAACTGACGGATCAGATCGAGGGCTGGGGCGCTCAAGGGCACTCTGTGCTGTATGCCGGCCTTCATTCGCTCGGGTGGGATCACCCACGTCGCCTCAGCCTCGTCGATCTCATCCCAGCGGGCGCCGGTGGCCTCGGCCGTGCGAACCGCAGTCAGGATCGTGAACTGGACTGCCACCGCAGCGATGCCGGCCTGGCGATCGACCTCGGCCATGAAAGCCGGCACTTCTTTGAAGGGCAGGGCAGGGTAGTGGACGACCTTGCTGACCCTTGAGCGCTTCGGCAGCAGGTTGGCCAGATGGCCGCGCCATCGCGCCGGGTTCTCGCCGGCTCGGTGCCCATGAGTGCGGGCCCAGTCGAGCACCTGCTCAATGCGACCACGGATCCTGACCGCCGTCACGGTCTTCGTGTTCCAGATCGGCTCTAGCGCCTGCATCACCAGGCCGGTGTCGACCGACTGGACCGGGACGCCGCCGAACACCGGGTAGACGAAGCTCTCGAAGGCGCTCCGCCAGTGATCGGTGGTCCGCGCAATCCAACCGGCCTTGTGTGCCTCGATGTAGCCCTCAGCGCACGCTCGAAAGGTCAAAGCCTTCGCCGCGTCCAGTTTCAGCCGAGCGCGCGCCTGTTCGCGTTCGACGATCGGATCCCGACCATCGAGACACAGCTTCCGGCATTCGAGCGCCTTCGCGCGCGCGTCGGCCAGCGAGATTGTGTGGAGCGGCCCGAGACCCATGGAGCGGGCTCGGCCGTCGAGCATGAACCGGAAAATCCAGGACCGCGCGTCGGCGTGCGTGACCTGAAGATAGAGGCCGCCGCCGTCGGCATACATGCCGGGTTCGCGGGCCCTAGAAACCGCCAGCGCTGAGAGCCGTCCAACCTGCCGCACGAACAGAGCGCCTACGTCTGTACCTACAATCGTTTGTAGGATTGTGGCACACACCTGTGGACGTTGGTAGACCATCGGTCACTCCAAAGCGCAGTGAAATCAGCTGATTAGACGTCCGTAGATGTCCGCACGGACACCGGTCGTTCGCCTGCTGTTCCAGCACGATCCGGCCGAGCCGATCGGGCGCTGGCTGTCGCTGCGCGAGGATGCCCGCGGCCTGTTCGCCGAGGGGCAGCTCAACCTCGCGGTGCAGCGCGCCCGGGAGATCGACGCGCTGATGCGCGGCGGCGGCCTCGACGGGCTGTCGATCGGCTTCCGCACCCTGCTGGCCCGCAAGGGCCCGGCCGGCGAGCGCCGGCTTCAGCGGGTCGACCTCTGGGAGATTTCCCTGGTGACCTTCCCGCTGCAGCCGCAGGCCCGGGCGAGCCCGGACCGCACGCCCTCGGCCGAGGAGATCCGCGGCCTCGCCCGGAGGATCGCCCCCGTTCCCGCCGCCCGCCGCGCCCCTTGCC
>NZ_VRVG01000282.1:0-2109 GCF_008040085.1 Methylobacterium sp. WL7
TGGCCGATCACGTAATTCTCAGACGGAGCCTCACAATCGATCCCGCAGCGCTTCACAGCGCGACGAAATCGGTGAGCTCAAAAAGAGAGATACGACGATCGGCACTAGTCTCTCACACGCCGAAGCCTAAGCTCCAGCCGCAAGGACAAACGCCGTCCGCGTCTCCCTTCCTCAAATCCAACAATGTCAAAGACCGGTCGATCAGGCCCGAAGACCCACCCACCAGAGACAGACAGGCGATCGCCCGGCTCTTAAGCCGGCCAATCCCGCTGAACTGTCAGAAGATGCCTCAGCGCCCGGGCCACTTCCGCGGCCGGCGCCGATGAGCGGTGTATACGCAGCGCAATCCCGGCCGTCAACAGGGTTGTTCCGGGGCGGAGCCGATTTTCTTGGACTCCTGCGGCGACGGCTGTGTGACGGCCGATTCGGTCTCTCTCCGCGAACAGCGGTTCAGGCGTCGAGGCTCAGGTTCATCCCGTCATAGGCCGGCACCACCCCGTCCGGCAGGCGCGCGGCCAGGGCCGCGTAGTCGAGGTCGGTGTGAAGGTTGGTCAGCACGGCGCGCCGGGGCTGGACCGTCTCGATCAGCGCCAGTGCGTCCGACACGGAGAAGTGCGTCGGGTGCGGCGTGTCCCGCAGCGCGTCGATGATCAGGAGATCGAGACCGCGGAGCCGATCCAGGCTCGCCTCGGGGATCAGGCTGACATCGGGCATGTAGGCGGCTCGGCCGAAGCGGAAGCCGAGGGCGGCCTCCGTACCGTGCTCGACCGGGAGCGATTCGGCCGTGATCGCGCCGCCCGGCCCGTCGAGGCTGAGCACGTCGGGGAGGTCACGCAAATCGAGGATCGGCGGATAGGCGCTGCCGGGGGGCGTCTCGAAGCAGTAGCCGAACCGTGTGGTCAGCAGCGACCGGGTCAAGGCGTCGGCATAGACCGGGATGCGCCCCCGCATGGCGATCACCAACGGGCGCAGGTCGTCGATGCCGTGGGTGTGGTCGGCATGGGCGTGGGTGTAGAGCACGCCGTCGAGGCGCCGCACATCCGCGTCGATGAGCTGCTCGCGCAGGTCGGGCGAGGTGTCGACCAGCAGGGTGGTCCGCCCTCCCCCGGATGCACGCTCAACCAGGATCGAGCAGCGGCGGCGGCGGTTGCGCGGATCCTCCGGGTTGCAGGCACCCCAGCCGCTGGCGACCCGCGGCACCCCCCCGGAGGAGCCGCAGCCGAGGATGCGCAAAGTCAGCGTTGCCGGCGCATCCTCCGAAGTCGTCACGCTGCCTCCGCAGGTTTAGCCTTGTCGAACAAGTTGAAAAAATTCGCTGTGGTGATCCGGGCGAAGTCTTCGGCGGACAGCCCCAGGGTCTCGGCCAGCGACCGGGCTGTGTCGGCCGTGTAGGCCGGCTCGTTGGTCCGCCCGCGGTGCGGCTCGGGGGCGAGGAACGGCGCGTCGGTCTCCACCAGGATCCGGTCCAGGGGCACGCTCCGGGCGATGTCGCGCAAAGCGTGCGAGCGCCGGAAGGTGACGATGCCGGAGAACGAGATCGACAGCCCGAGCTCGATCCCGACCTCGGCGAGGCGCCGGCCCGACGAGAAGCAGTGCAGCACCGCCCGGAACGGCGCCTTGCCCATCTCGTCGGTGAGCACCCGCTCCATGTGCTCGTCGGCATCCCGGGCGTGGATGACGAGCGGCAGGCCGGACAGGCGCGCCGCCGCGATATGGGCGCGCAGCACCCGCTCCTGCACGGTCTCGGGGGCGCCGTCGGGATAGTGGTAGTCGAGCCCGGCCTCGCCGATCCCGACGCAGCGGGGATGCGCGGTCGCGAGTCCCGCGATCGTCTCGGCGGGCACATCCGGCTCCTCGGCGGCCCCGTCCGGATGGGTGCCGATGGTGAACCAGATCTCGGGATGGGCCTCGGCGATCGCCCGATAGGTCCCGGCCCGGGCGACCCGGGTCGAGATGGTGAGCATGCCGGTGACGCCCGCGGCTCGGGCGCGGGCGATCACGCCGGGCAGGTCCGCGGAAAAGTCCGGGAAATCGAGGTGGCAGTGGCTGTCGATCAGCATCGTGTCTCGGATCGCTGTCAGGCCGCCGGCGTTTCGGGCCGCTCGAACC
>NZ_VRVG01000283.1:0-2086 GCF_008040085.1 Methylobacterium sp. WL7
GTGGCGGGCATCGGTGCCTTCCTGGCGGCCGGAGCGTACGTGGGGAGAACGCGCCCGCATGCCGAAGCGGTTCCACGGTTTCCCCGGGCGCACCCGTGACTCTGACGATGTGCGGGGCCCACACCAGCCCGGGATTGCGGGGATGACGGGGTTGCGCTCGATCTTTTCACCACCAAGTCGGGGACAATCTTGGCTGTCGCGCGTTTCGGGCTGTCATCCCCCCTTTCGCCGCCCTGAGCATCGAGGTTCCTGTGTCCCGACTCGAGACCGCGGTGACCTCGCAGATGCATCGGAGCCCGTGATGAGTGCCGACCAACGCCGGGCGCTGCTGATCTGCAACGCGAAGGCGCGCAACGGCGGCCTCGACCTCGACGAGGTGCGGGGCATCCTGCGGGCGGGCGGGATCGAGCCGGTGGAGCCGCCGCCGGACGCCGACTGCCGGGCGGTCATCCGCGCGCACGCCAAGGACGTCGACCTCGTGATCCTGGGCGGCGGCGACGGCACCATGAACATGGCCGCCCCCGCCCTGGTGGAGAGCGGCCTGCCCCTCGCGATCCTGCCGCTGGGCACCGCCAACGACCTCGCCCGCTCCCTGGGCCTGCCGCTGGATCCGATCGCCGCGGCGCGGTTCATCCCGAATGCCGCGGCGCGGCCGGTCGATCTCGGCTGGGTCAACGGCCACTACTACTTCAACGTCGCCAGCATCGGTTTCTCGGCCGAACTGGCGGGCGAGCTCACGGCCGAATCGAAGAAGACCTGGGGCGTGCTCGGCTACGCGGTGGCGGCCATCCGGGTGCTGCGGCGGGTGCGGCCGTTCACGGTGACGATCGAGCACGACGGCACGGTCGAGCGGGTGACGACCATCCAGGTCTCCGTCGGCAACGGGCGCCACTACGGCGGCGGCATGACCGTGGAGGAGACCGCCACGGTCGATGACGGCAAGCTCGATTTCTACAGCCTGGAAGTCGCCCATTGGTGGCGGCTGATCGCGCTGCTGCCGGCCCTGCGCCGGGGCACCCATGGACGCGCGGCCGACGTGCGCGCGTTCCAGACCCGGGAGATCAAGATCGCGACGCGCAAGCCCCGACCGGTGAACACCGACGGCGAGCTGACCACGCACACGCCCGCCCATTTCAAGGTCTTCCCGAAGATCCTCCGGGTTTACGCTCCCGATCCGGCGGGCAGTGCCGGTCCGTTCGACCTGGCCGCCCTCGGCAGCCGCCTCTTCCCGACCAGCGAGACGCACGACCCGTGACCGACCTGATCCAGCTTGCGAGTCAGCCCGCGATCTGGGCCGCCCTGGCGACCCTCATCGTGATGGAGGTGGTCCTCGGCGTCGACAACCTGATCTTCATCTCGATCCTGACCAACAAGCTGCCCGCCGACCAGCAGACCCGGGCGCGGCGGATCGGCATCGGCCTGGCTTTGATCCTGCGGCTCGGTCTGCTGGGCACGGTCGCGTTCATCGTGCACCTGACCGAGCCGGTCTTCTCGGTGCTGGGACAGGATTTCTCCTGGCGTGACCTGATCCTGATCGGCGGCGGCCTGTTCCTCCTCTGGAAGGCCACCAAGGAGATCCATCACAGCGTCGATCCCGATGGCCCGGCCGAGACCGGGACATCCGGCGGCACGATCGGGTTCGGCGCGGCGATCGGCCAGATCCTGCTCCTCGACCTCGTGTTCTCGATCGACTCGATCATCACCGCAGTGGGCATGACCGAGCACGTGCCGGTGATGATGGTGGCCGTGGTGGTGGCGGTGATCGTCATGCTGGTCGCGGCCGAGCCGCTCTCGGCCTTTATCGCCCGCAACCCCACCGTGGTGATGCTGGCGCTGGGCTTCCTGATCATGATCGGCATGACGCTGATCGCGGAAGGCTTTGGGGCGCACGTGCCGAAGGGCTATATCTACACCGCCATGGCGTTCTCGGCCGGCGTCGAAGGCCTCAACATGCTGGCCCGCGGACGCAGGCGGGCGACCGCCGCCGGCACGGACCGGAACCCGCGCTGAGCGGTCCCGTCCCGCCGGCGCCAAGCGCCGAGACGGCGCTGGAGACACCCATGCGGATCGCGGCCCTCCTGTGCGC
>NZ_VRVG01000284.1:0-2082 GCF_008040085.1 Methylobacterium sp. WL7
CGGCCGGGGCGATCGTGGCGGCGGCGGAGGCCGCGGGCACGCACGAGCTGATCCTGCGTCTACCGCAGGGCTACGACACGCCGCTGGGCGAGGGCGGGGCCGGGCTCTCGGCCGGGCAGCGCCAGCGGGTCGGGCTGGCCCGGGCGCTGTACGGCGAGCCGTTCCTGGTGGTGCTGGATGAGCCCAACGCCAACCTCGACGCCGAGGGCGAGGCGGCGCTGACCCGGGCGATCCACGGGGTGCGCGCGCGCGGCGGGGTGTGCGTGGTGGTCGCCCACCGCCCGAGCGCGCTGGCGGCGGTCGACCTCATCCTGGTGATGGCCGAGGGTCGGGTCCAGGCGTTCGGCCCGAAGGAGGACGTGCTCAAGCGCGTGCTGCGCCCGGTGGCGGCGCAGCCGGCGGATCAACAGCGGGAGCGGGCGTGATGTCGGCAGGATCTCTCACCCTCCCGGGGCTTCCCGGATCCGGCCCGGGGCCGCGCGGCCCGGCGACCCCGTCGCCCGCGCGGGAGCACCCGCGCGCCTCGATCCGCCGGCAGATGCTCGTGGCCGGCGTGATCTCGCTGGCGCTGGTGCCGGGCCTGGGCGGCTGGGCGGCGCTGACCTCGTTTGCGGGTGCGGTGATCGCCCCGGGCCAGCTCGTGGTCGAGTCCGAGATCAAGAAGGTGCAGCACCCGACCGGCGGCGTGGTCGGCGAGCTGCGGGTGAAGGACGGCGACCGGGTCCGGGCCGGCGACGTGCTGGTGCGCCTGGACGAGACCCAGACCCGGGCCAACCTCGACATCACCCTGAAGGCGCTTGACGAGCTGGCGGCGCGGCGCGCCCGCGACGAGGCCGAGCGCGACGGGTTGGCGGCGGTGACGTTCCCGCGTGCGCTGACGGCGCGGCAAGGCGCGGAGCCGGAGATCGCGTCCCTGATCGAGGGCGAGGGCCACCTGTTCGCGGCGCGCCTGGCGAGCCGGGACGGGCAGCGCGCGCAGCTCACCGAGCGGGCGGCGCAGCTGCGTGAAGAGATCGCCGGTCTGACCGAGCAGGCCGCGGCCAAGGCTCGGGAGATCGGGCTGATCGGGACCGAGCTGCGCGGGGTGCGGGATCTGTACGCGAAGAACCTGGTGCCGATCACCCGGGTCACCGCGCTGGAGCGGGACGGGGCGCGTCTGGAGGGCGAGCGCGGTCAGCTGATGGCCTCGATCGCCTCGGCGAAGGGCAAGATCGCCGAGACCAAGCTGCAGATCCTGCAGGTCGACGCGGAGATGCGCGCCGAGGTCGGCAAAGACCTCGCCGAGATCCGGGGCAAGTGGTCGGAGCTGGTCGAGAAGCGGGTGGCGGCGGAGGATCAGCTCAAGCGGGTGGATCTGCGCGCGCCGCAGGACGGGGTGGTGCACCAGATGAGCGTGCACACGGTCGGCGGCCTGGTGACGCCGTCCGAGCCGGCGATGCTTATCGTGCCGGATGCGGACCGGTTGACGGTCGAGGTCCACGTGCAGCCTCAGGACATCGACAG
This sequence comes from Methylobacterium sp. WL7, assembly GCF_008040085.1. NCBI lineage: Bacteria > Pseudomonadati > Pseudomonadota > Alphaproteobacteria > Hyphomicrobiales > Methylobacteriaceae > Methylobacterium > Methylobacterium sp. WL7. The sequence goes on from NZ_VRVG01000284.1 coordinate 1,504, forward strand.
CGTGCGCCAGGGTCAGGCGGCGGTGCTGCGGTTTGCGGCGTTCAACGCGCGCACGACCCCGGAGATCGACGGGACTGTGACGCGGGTGTCGGCGGACGTGACCACGGACCCGAAGTCGGGCCAGAGCTACTACACGGCGCGGATCGCGCTCACGGGCGCGGAGCTGGCGCGATTGGGTGAGGTGCGGTTGGTGCCGGGGATGCCGGTGGAGGCGCACCTGCACATCGGCGAGCGCACGGTGCTGAGCTACCTGGTCAAGCCGCTCACCGATCAGATCGCCAAAGCCTGGCGTGAGCGCTGAAGAAATAAAATTCGTCGATCGCATCTATTTTAAATCACAAATCAAGATCGGATCTTTCGAAATGCCTGTAAGCCCTGAGTATGATCTTGGACTTGTTTATACTTCGCCATTTAATTCTCTAGCCCTTGGAGCGTCGCTTAATAATGGAAGCGGAACTTATAATTTTGTTGGAACTTACCTCCAGCCTCTCAGTTCATCATCAAATTACTTTAATATTGGCTTTGACATAGGTGGAGATGTTGGATCCCATAAAGGTATAAGTTTTTCTACTTCCATTA
>NZ_VRVG01000285.1:0-2076 GCF_008040085.1 Methylobacterium sp. WL7
CTCACGCCATCCACCAGCACCTGACATCGCGAGCACCCACGCTCATGGCCGTGGCAGGCGAATCCGCAAAAACCTCCAGCGTTCCCTCAATCTACCAAAGTAGTGCTAGGCCCACTACGGCCCCTCCGGCGCCGCCCCCAGCTCCCGGCTCCCGGCTCCCTCAATCCTAACCCAGTCAGCTGTGGCAGCCTTGCGTTTACGGCTAATAATCTCGCTTATTTCGCCGTTTTCGGAGGTTAAAACAATTATTATTCACCGTTCCAGTCTTGGTAGACGTAGCCGATCGGTGAGAGCAATGCACTTAGCCTTACTAGGGGGCGACCCTACCGGCTGAGGGTCCTCGTATACTTTGACGCCCATGCATTCCAGCAGCCGACGCTTCGTTGGGTCCTTCATCGCTTCTCCAAATTGCCGCTGGGCTCGATCCATCTCGATTGAGTTCTGAGCGACAGCTGGTGTGGCCGCGGCGAACAGCACGAGTGGCAGAACCGCGCGCATACCCATGCGATGCGCTCGGCCTTGGGACTGCGTTGATGGGGCAGCTTGCCATTGCCAGCGGTCACCGGACGCAGCCGGCAGCAAGGCGACTTGAGTTCGTCGTTCTGCGGACTCTGGAGCGAGGCTTCGGCAGGAAACAGCGGCGACTAAGCCGAAGGTGGTGATCTGCACGGATCCAACTCTCATCTGGATGAGCGTGATCGAAGCGGCGAGATCCGCTAATTATGGACTTATATTGCCTGGATTGTTGCGCGGCAAGCGACGCGCTTCTGGCGGCGATGAGAGCACGCGCCCTAGTTGCCTGGAACCTGCGACGGCTGCGGGTGGAGAAAAACCTGACTCAGGAGGCGCTCGGCCTATTGGCAGAGCGGGAGCCGAGCTACATCGGTCGCATTGAGCGCGGTCGAGAGAACACGACGGTCGATACGTTGGAAGCGCTGGCCGCCGTCCTCGATGCGCCCGTCTCGGCCTTCTTCGTCGTGCCTGAACCCGATGTCGCCGCCCCCGCGCCTTTGCGTGCGGGTCGAAAGCCGAGTTCAGCCTCTAAAGGCGCCAGGACGAGCTGAGTCACCGCGGCGTCTGCGTACAAGCATTAAATAAATCAGCAATAAAACCATCCATCAGATGGCTTTGTTTGGACCCTCGAGCGCGCGCACGTGAGACGCGTCTCACGACCCCTGCCACAAGCCTATTCTGGGCAATAACCAAATACGCGCAAGCTAAGCTACTCTTGTCGAAGCGCTTTTATCAAATCTTATCCCTATCCTCAGTCAGAGTCAGTCGACAAGACGTCCGATAAACCATTACCGTATAAGCGTTTTTATTATATCTCAATTAAGTCAGCGATGGCGGGCGCCTTCAGCGATTAGGGGAGGGGCTGATGCAGCCCGGCAGCACCGAGCACGCCGCCGAGGTGGAGCGGCCGTCTTCGGACCCACGCCTTTCGTCCGCCAGGGTGAGGGCCCCAATGTCGCGCTCATCTACCGGGCGCCGGAGCCTATGCCGTCGCAGACCTACAAAATTCCGGCCGACGTGGAAGTCGACAGCACCGATAAAGACCGCCAGCGGGACGGGATCGACATCAAGGCCGAGGGCCAGCAGTTCGTCGCCTACGGCAAATGCCCGGGCCGCTCGCCTTAAAGCCGCCGTTCGGTGCGCGTGTCGGGCCGGAAGGTTGGGCGCCTATCGCCTTCGGTGCCGCCCGAGCGCTTGAGCTGGTACCGGAAGGCCCCGGGCGGATTGAGGCTGGCCGACGGCTCGGGGTCCGGGTCGAGCGTGAGCGGCACCCCGACGCGTGGGCCGAGATCCTCCGCTGGCAGGTCGCCGAGGTGCAGATCCTCTAAGCGGCCGGGCGGTTCCGGTTTCTGCGCCGCGAGGTGGAAGGCCCGCGTCTTCTCGACGTTATTTCGGACTTCCCGCTGCCGCTGACCTGGGGCCGTGTCGCGCTGTGGGCGGACGCGAGGCTCGGGCCGGACGGTTCCGCGACGGGATCGTGCTGTGCCGGGCGGCCGACCTGACGGACGCTCACGGGATGACGCGTAAGGCCGCCCGGCTCGCCGTGCCCCCCGGACCCGCTAC
>NZ_VRVG01000286.1:0-2021 GCF_008040085.1 Methylobacterium sp. WL7
CTCCTGCATTGAAAATGTCGGTGTGTTTTTCGAAAGTTTTGCCACAAAGTAACGACTTGAGCGGCAACCAGAGTCAGTTGTACCGGCACCAATATCGTCAACCGTAGATCGACGTCAGCGTGATAGCTCAATAACTTGCCGACCCCCATTTGGTGGCTCAGGTTCAAGGTTATTGCATGGCTGGTTTGGAGTTGATCCGGTTTTCACTCCATGGCCGATGCGAGCTTTTGGGCTGTGACAACTTGGTTGGCAAAGGAACGGTGCGTCAAGCGACTCACGGCCGTGTGGGGTTGATCTTCATCGCCTTGGTGTCTCCAGTCCTCCACGTGTTCGCGGGCATCCGCCAGCGCCAGGAACAACAAGATGTGCAAAAATTATGTCCGTGAACGACTATTGGACAACTCGATGTAAGCGTTGTTGATCCGCTATCTTGCCCACTAGAAGTTCGATCTCGACCTCTTTCAAAATAAGCGTTGTCTGGGCGGTACCTTCTGGCAGACGGCGTGAAGGCAACATACTGAGCGGAATGGGACCTCCGTCACGCGTCGATGTCAGGGCGTATCCTTATGTCGGAGCCGATCCGGCGTTTTGAGCTGTTCACCGGGGCCGGTCCGCGGCGAATATGGTCGGATGAGGAGAAGACGGCAATCGTCGTCGATAGCGATGGGCCGGGCACCTCGGTCAGCGCGGTGGCCCGCCAACACGAATTGTGCGCCCCGCAGTTGTTCACGTGCCGGCTTTCGGCGCGGCAGGTCGAGACGCACGACGACAAGAGATTAGAGCATATCTGCCAGTATCTTACTACTGTTTAGAAGCAGCCGGACCATCCTCTCTGTTCACCCTGCGACCGCCGGTAAGCTGACCGGACGCGCCGCATGGACGCGTTTCCAGTCCAGACCTTCAACGAGAGCCGCCAGCTGCGCCGTGCTCAACCGGACTACACCGTCCTCGGTCTTCGGCCAGCAGAACTGACCGACCTCCAGACGCTTGGCCGCGAGGATTAGTCCGAACCCGTCCCAGACCAGAAGCTTCACCTGGTTGGCCCGTTTCGAGCGGAACACGTAGACCGTGCCGGAGAACGGATCCGCGTCCATCGCGTCGCGGACCAGAGCCACCAGCCCGTCCATGCCCTTGCGGAAGTCCAAGGGCCGGGTGGCCAGCATCACGAGCACCACGCCAAATGGCCCGATCATGCCGAGCCCTTCAGGGCCCGGATCACCGCCGCGATCTGGGCGGCGCTCGCACCCTGAGCGATGCGGACCGCGACGCCGGAGATCTCCAATTCGATCCCGGTGATGCCGGATCGCGCCGTCGCGCAGGTCGGGACCGCTGCGCAAGTGCAGCCAGCGGCTCGGGCGTCGGCTCCGCGACGAGAGCGGGAACGAAGCTCATCGCTGTGGGTACCTGCGCGGCCTCAAGCGCGCGCCGCGCCTCTCGGCGCCAGCCGAAAACCTGTTGCGGCGTCAGCCCTTGGCGGCGGGCCACCACCGTTACGACCGCGCCGGCCCGGAGCGTTTCGTCCAGGACCGCCGCCTTGGCGTCGGCCGACCAGACCCGCCGTCCGCCCGAGCCGTTGATGACATCCAGCGCCTCGGTTCAAACCTACGCTCAATTCCAGCCACGAGCCGATCCCCACGCCCCAAAACAATGGCTATCAGCATCAAAACTCGTCACGCCAACCGAAAAGGCGGACCGAGACTCCGCTTACTGACCGTTCAGCCATCACGGCGCAGTACTGAGGTGATCCGACCGTAGCCATAGCGAGAGTACTGGAGCGCAAGTGCGACGACGGTGCATGTCTCTTTGGCCGTTTAACCTAATCACCCTTAAATCCGCCGCTCTCGGACCGCCAACATTAATGCGCGACTTCCGTTGCCTCGATGGACGGGATTGCCTCGCATACTTTGCGACCTTTTGAGAGTAGAACGTGACATGGCGCAGTTTGGAAGCAAGCTCGCCGGCTATCTTTTGTTCAATATTATGATAACGTCCTGAATTGTACTCAGATCCACACCTAGGGC
>NZ_VRVG01000287.1:0-2001 GCF_008040085.1 Methylobacterium sp. WL7
CCTTCGACCGCACCCTCGTGTACGGCACCGGCGGCTTCGCCTACGGCTCGGGCAGCGCCGACCGCTCGTTCGGCGGCTACGCCGGCAACGACAGCTTCCGCACCGGCTCCACCGTCGGCGGCGACGACGAGTTCGCCGTCGTCCGCGCCGGCCTGAACTACAAGTTCGGCTCGTACTAGTATCGGATCGCGCTGCTCCCGGCCTCAACGCCGGGAGATGCGGCCGGCGGGCGAGAGGTGTTGGTCCTCCTCCTCGCTCCCCGCCGCGGAAGGTGCCGACAACTCGTCGGCCTCCGGATCCCCAGCCCGATCAATCTGGCCGTGAGGTCGGCAACACCCCGCGAGCATCCGCTCCCGGGGTGTTTTTTCGTGTCGGGATCCAATCCGGTCGCGGGTCACCATGACTTCGTCGCAACTCGCCAGGCCGTCAGGCTGCGATCTGTGCCGGGCATTCTGGGCGTAGCGTGACGGTGGATGCCAAGGTCCGCGAATAGGAGATGGCCGAGTTCGAGGTGGGATTGGGGGCCCAGGCGTGAGCCAGTTCAGGCCCCTTACCATCTCACTTACACGAAGTGCGTGGGCAGGCTCAGTGCCTGCGCGTAGGTCATCAGTGCAAAAGCTCCGCCGATCAGCGTGGCAGCTATGGTGATGCGGTTCGTCCAGGTCATCGTCGTCTCCATCGGGTTCGCGACTGTCGTCGCGGTGTGATCCTGATGTATGCCCAAGCTTTCGGGTCCGACGTGTTCTGGAACACCAGCACTGTAAGAGGTCGGTAAGGTTTCTGTTGGCCCCGCCTTCCCCTGTAGGAAGCGGACCGTTCACAGGGTGACGCAGCAGGGATTGCTACCGACCAACGTCAGAGGTTCGAGGCGCCATAGGTTCTGACGAGACGAACAAACTCACGAACCAGAACAGGGTCATCGCCGCGATCGCCGCCGCTGTCCCGAATAGGGGACTGACAAACAAGGCGGCGAGCACGCCGTGCTTCAACATCAGGGGCATTGCGATCAGCCAGCCTAGGCTGGCAGCGATAGCCACCCTGATGATGCAGCATTCTGATGCCTGCATCACAACTTCTCCGAACTTAATTCAACCCAAAGTCGCATTTCGAGCTTGGCCTTTCAATGGGGCAGACTGCCGAGCGCGAGCTCTCGTGGTGTGTCCGGATCAAAATAGGGGTGGGCAGCCAGATAGACGGCCTCACAAAGGAGGCGGAGGCCAAGCTGGGCAAGCGCGCTACATCAACGATGTAGAACGGAAATCCGGAGCCAGCCTTGTCATCACCCCTCGAGAAAGTGCTGCTTGAAGAGCTACGTGACCTAACGGTCCGAGTGGAGGTCCTGCAGAAGACGCTGGGGACGGCCATCTCGCTGATGAGCCAAAAGCAACGCGACACCATCATCGAAGCTCTCGCATTGAGCTTGAAGATGACCGGTAGCGAGGACCCACGCGGCGTGGCTGGCCCGGCCGTCAAGGAGATGATGGATTACGCGCTGCTGCCTTGGTACGCGGCGGAGGGGCGGTCCGAGGACGCCTGAAGCTGCCGTTGGCATAGAAACGGCGGGGCTCTCACCCCGCCGATCCATCAAATCATTTTCGGCGGCTCAGCCTGCCTACCGACAAGAGGGTTATGAGCCCAGAAGCTGACTGGCCGAGCCTATGAGCGTCATGAGAAGACCGCTCACGAAAACGCCGATCATCGCGTAGGAAAAGGCTTTCAACGCCATGCGTTGAGTCCCGAGATCCGGACTAGCAGCGGTATCCACCTGCGGTCTGGCCGTACTGCTTCACGGGACGGGTTTGCTGATCGGCATTACCTTCTGCCGCCGAGCTCATAGGGCAGCGGTCGTAGTTCGGGTGGTCGTGCACGCCGAGCCCGAGCGAGCCGGTAGTTGTGACATCCTGCGTGACGAAGCCGGTCCAACGGGCGCCGTTGGCGGCCATGGCTGACGAGATCGAAGCGACGCCAAAGACAAGTGCAGTGGCGACGGCGGCGATACGG
>NZ_VRVG01000288.1:0-1993 GCF_008040085.1 Methylobacterium sp. WL7
CCCTCGGCCACGGCCGCCACGACACGCTCGCGCAGATCGACAGACAACGGTGAAGGCATCGAGGGCTCCTTCACCACTCAACGCTGCAAACGGCTAACCCGTCGCAACGCGGCCGGGCACGGCTCTAGCTCGACTTTGGCCCTTCATGCGACGTGGCAGAGGGCATAGGCCCAGGGCGCGGGCAAGCAGAAGCAGGGTTTCGTTCGCGGGCGTCCGCGCGGTGATGTTGCCAAAGTCCGCTCGCGCCGGATCGCAGAGCGCACGGCGGCCAGGGCATCGGCGGAGGTCGAGCGCGGTGGGGGTACCACGCGGCGGCCGCGACGCGTCGCCGTTGGCAAGCCGGGAGGCGTGCGGCCAACAGCGTGACGATCGAGAACAGGGCGAGCAGGCAGGGTGTGGTGCGGGTGATCGCCATGTCGGACCACTGCCGCTGCATCTCGACGCCCAGATGGGCGCGCGCTTCCTGGAAGGTGACCTCGACGGTCCAACGCCGCACGAACCACCCCACGATCTGCGCGGGCTCGCGCGTCGGATCAGTGCAGAGCAGAGCCTGGGGCGGGAAGCGCGCCTCGGGATCGCGGATGAGCACCCATCGGATCGGCACGACGGGCAGGCCACCGTGCCGCCACACTGCGGTGTCCGAGGCGATCTCGATCGCCCGCGCGCCCGCCCCGTACCAGCCCGGCACCACGACCTCGCGCCAGAGCGTGTCCTTGGCCGCGAGGCGGGCGGCGAGCGTGGGTAGCCGCCCGCCTTTGGTGCGCGAGCGCCCGATCATGCCGGGCGGTCGCGGAGGGGCGGGATCGTAGAGTGCTGCGTCGAGCCGCAGGCGGGTGATCGCCGTGATACCGCCGCGCCGCATCCCATCCAGGAACAAGAGGGCTGAGAAGCCGCCATCGCCCACCAGGACGAGGTTGCGCCCCGGCAGCCAGCGGCGGGCCTGCAGAACGAGTTGACCACCGACGTTGAGCAACGGCTTGTGCCGACGGCCCCGTTCACGACGGGCGCGGTCTGACGGCACCAGCACGGTCAGGAACGGCAATGCCCAGATGCGCCCCGCCCAGGGGATCGGGGCGAGCAGCATCAAACTCATCCAGCGCAGCCCGCTCGCCTTGACGTGGCGGCTGTGGGAGGAACGGACCGGATCACGGTAGATGCCCTTGGCCGCGATCCGCTTGCCGCGGCGGCGCTCGATCGTGTCGTCCACTCCCAGGACCACGGGGCCGCGTTGCGCGAACACGTCGATGAGGAGCCCAAGCAGGATACGGCCGCCGTTGCGTGGGCACCACGCCGACCGGTTGAGGATGCGGTGAACGTTCACGAACCGTCGCCCCCGCGCACGAGCCAGGATGCGCCGGACGCTCGTCACCGTGCGGCGGTTGGGCGTCAGGATCGCGCCGAACAGCAGAGGCTGAGCATGGCGCCAGGAGCGGTGGATGAAGAGCGGCGCGAACGCTAGGATGATCCCGGCGAAGCGGGTGGGCAGGGGCAGGATGGCGGTGTCTCTTGGCGGGGACACCACCAGCCTAACCATCACACCCGCTTCGTAACCTCCGCTCACTCAACCCGCCGCAAATGGCCAAAGTCGAGCTTAGAGACGCAACGTTGAGGACTGGATCCCGAGCTCAGCGGCGATCCGGACCAGCGGCCAACAACTATCGTGCACCAAGGCGATCGCATCGCGTTGAACTTGGCCATAGGATGCTGCTTCGACATCATCATACGGCGCCCTCCCCGCAACGACAGCGCGTATCAACAAAGCCCGTCAAACTGAGGACGCATCAAAGACGAATCCCCGCATTCATCTTCGTCAACAACCAGCGAATCAGAGCATGCATCCGTCTATATATTGACGAAGGAAAGCCTTATAAGCCATCGCACGCCCATGCCACCGGGACCGCCTCCAAAGCTCCGGGAAGCCCAACAGTTGAAGCCATTGCCGTTCATGCGCTAAATCGACATGCAAAGACAAATTTCTCGGTCACTGTTGGCC
>NZ_VRVG01000289.1:0-1936 GCF_008040085.1 Methylobacterium sp. WL7
TTTTTATCCAGCCATCATTCTGCCGAACGCGGAACGTGCCGAGTATTTGTATTAGAGATTACGACAGTTCGGATACAGTGCAGCCGATCTCTCTCATCGGCGCATGGCAGATCCGCAATGAGGCATCCGGGCGCGCGGATCGGGCCGGCGGGATGCGCCGGGCCCGGCGCGGACAGGCCGAGCGGAGGCCGAACACCCGGGCGCAGGACAAGGGGCGGGCCCCTTCGCCCGGGCGGGCTACGACGCTGACATGTCGTTGCCGAATGGACGCGACGGCCGGACCCAAGTGCGTCTCCCTCCCCCTCTGCGGGGGAAGGGGGCCTCGCGTCAGCGAGGGTCGAGAGGGGGGCAGGGCGTCAGTCCCGCCCCGGAATCGCGAGCCGGAATGGACGGTTCGGGACGCACCGCGTCGTCCGTCGCGCGTGACGGCCGGACGACTCACACCCTCTCAGCTTCCGCGCAGGGCTTCCAGCACCTTGCCGCCGGGGCGGCCCGTCGGGGTCATGCCGAGCTTGCGCTCGACGTCCTTGATCGCGTCGCGGGTCTTCTGGCCGACCTTGCCGTCCGGCTCGCCGACATCGTAGCCACGGGCGGCGAGGCGAGTCTGGAGGTCGCGCCGCTCGGCCCGGGACAGGGGTGGGTCGTCGGTCGGCCAGGCCGCCTGGACGCCGGCCTTGCCGCGCAGCCGGTCCGACAGGACCGCGATGGCGAGACCGTACGATTCGGCCGCGTTGTAGGAGTAGATCGCGTCGAAGTTCCGGGTGACCAGGAAGGCCGGTCCGTCGATGCCGGCGGGTGCGATGATGCCGGCCGCGCCCTCGCCCGAGAGCGGGCGCCCGTCCACCCGGGTCACGCCGAGGGAGGCCCAATGGGCGATCGGCTTCTTGTTCTTGCGCCCGGCGGCGCCGACGCTGAAGCTGCGGGGCAGCTTGACCTCGTAGCCCCAGACCTGGCCGTTCTGCCACTTGGCAACGTGCAGGAAGTTCGCCGTGGAGCCGACCGCGTCGGCCACCGAATCGACCACGTCCCGCCGGCCGTCGCCGTCACCGTCCACCGCGAGCCGTTGATAGGTGGTCGGCATGAACTGGGTCTGGCCGAAGGCGCCGGCCCAGGAGCCGGTGAGCCGCTCCGGCGCGATGTCGCCGCGCTCGATGATCCGCAGGGTAGCGATCAACTCGCCGCGGAAGAAGTCCCGGCGGCGGTTGTTCGAGCAGGCGAGCGTCGCCAGCGACTGCACCAGCGGCATCTTGCCGAGGTTCTTGCCGAAATTGGACTCGACGCCCCAGACCGCCGCGATGGTGTAGCGGTCGACCCCGTAGCGCGACTCGGCCTGGGCCAGGGCGGACGCGTTCTGGCGCATGGCCGCGCGTCCGTCCTCGACCCGCTCGTCGTCCACGAGCGCCGCCATGTAGTCCCAGATCGGCGTCTTGAACTCGGGCTGCGCCTGCGAGAGCTCGATCACCTTGTCGTCGAAGCTGATGCCGCGGGTGGCCGCCTGGAAAGCCTGGGCCGACACCCCGGCTGCCGCCGCCTGACCCTGGATGCCGGCGAGGCACGAATCGAAGTCGGCGCGCGCCGGCAACGCGGCGAGGCCCGCGAGGAGCCCGACCCCGAGCGCGACGCCCGATCCGAGGGAGTGAATCCGCATCCTGGCGTTCCCGTTCGACGTCCGTTGCATGAACGCCGAATCAGGCAACACCAGGGTTAAGGAGCGGTTAGGCCGCACCGAATCCACCGGCCTGGCTGACTGACCGGACGCCGCCGCGCGGCACCCGGAGTCCATGCGGTGAAACTCAGTCGTCCGGTCGCAGCGCTGGCAGGCCGACATCGCCGAGCCGGAGATCGGTCTGATGGGTCAGCCGAGTACCCAGGCGGAGGCCCGCGCACGCGTAGGGGCCGGCGCCGGCCGGGCGCTCATGGACGCCATTCGCGCCAA
>NZ_VRVG01000028.1:0-50257 GCF_008040085.1 Methylobacterium sp. WL7
CCCCTCGTCACCCCCGAATGGCTGCACGACCGCCTCGCGGCGCCCGACATCGTGGTGCTCGACGCCTCGTGGTACCTGCCCGCCGCCGGTCGCGACGCCGAGGCCGAGTATCGGGCCGCGCACATCCCGGGGGCTCTGCGCTTCGACCTCGACGCCATGAGCGACACCGAATCGAGCCTGCCGCACATGCTGCCGCGCTCCGACGTGTTCGCCTCGCGGATGCGGGCGCTGGGGGTCGGCGACGGCATGCAGATCGTCGTCTATGACGGCCAGGGCCTGTTCTCGGCGCCGCGGGTCTGGTGGATGCTCAAGACCTACGGGGTGCGCGACGCGCTGGTGCTGGATGGCGGCCTGCCGGCCTGGACCGCCGCGGGCTACGCCACCGAGGACGGCGACCCGGCCCCGCGCGAGCGGCGCCACTTCACCGCCCGGCTCGACCACGGCGCCGTGGCGGACGCCAACGACGTCGCCCGGGCCCTGGAGACCGGCTCGGCCCAGGTGGTCGACGCCCGCTCGGCCACCCGCTTCCGCGGCGAGGAGCCGGAGCCGCGGCCGGGCGTACGGCCCGGGCACATGCCCGGCGCACACAACCTGCACTACGCGTCGCTTCAACGGGACGGCCGGCTGAAGAGCCCGGAGGAGTTGGAGAACGTGTTCGCGGAGGCCGGCATCGATCCCGACCGGCCGATCGTGACCACCTGCGGTTCCGGCGTGACCGCGGCGATCATCGCGCTGGCGCTGGAGACCCTGGGCCAGCCCGCCCGTGGCCTCTACGACGGCTCCTGGTCCGAATGGGGTGCGGACACGGCGCGCCCGGTCGCGACGGGCGCCTGATCGCGGTTTCGAAAGGTCGGGACCTTTTGCGGGTCCAGGGCGGAGCCCTGGTCCATCATCAGGGCTCCGCCCTGACGACCCGCCAAAGGGCTGAGCCCTTTGGGAACCCGGACCTCAGGCGGTGCGCACCGTCCGGCGCTTGTCGGCGGAACTCCACTGCATCAGCCCGACCATCACCGCGATGGTGCCGAGATAGACCAGCCCCTGCAGGGCGGTGGGCCGGTCGGTATAGCCGACGAGCGCGTGCAGCACCCGGCCCGGCCAGGAATTCTCCGCGATCACCCCGGAGCTGTTCCACAAGGTCTGGCCGAGCACATCGACCACCCCGGCATTGGCCAGGAACTGGGCCGCCTGCGCGGCGAGGCCCGCGGCCAGGAAGATGATCAGCACGCTGGTGATCGAGAACACGTAGCGGCTCGGGATCGCGGCGAGGCCGAGATAGGTCACCGCGGAGAGGAGGATCCCGGCGCCGATGCCCGCGAACGCGCCGAACTGGATGTCCGCACCCGAGGTGCCCGACGCCACGAGGCCGTAGAGGAACAGCACCAGCTCCGCGCCCTCGCGCAGGATCGCGGCGCCGACGACGATCGACAGTGCGGCCGCCTCGCGCTCGCCCGAGCGCACCGCTGCGCCGGCCGCCCGCAATTCGCCCGCGAGCTCCTTCCCGTGCTTGCTCATCCAGGTGTTGTGCCAGATCAGCAGCAGCACCGCGACGATCAGCACCGCGGCGTTCAGGATGTCCTGGCCGCTGCCCTCGAAGGCGTCGGAGATCTTCTCCGCGAACAGCGCCACGAGGCCGGCCCCGGCGAGGCCGCCGACGACACCGAGCAGGACCCAGCGCATGCGGCCCGGGATGCCCCGCGTGGCCGCCAGCACGATCGAGATGATCAGGCCCGCCTCGATGACTTCGCGGAAGGCGATGATGAAGGCGCCGATCATGGCGTTTCCTCAGTTGAACGCGGACCGCGCTACCAGACCCAGAACAGGAGCACCCAGTTGGCGACCGAGAGGGTCACCGCGGAGGCGATGCAGGCCGTGGCCGCGGCCCGCTGAAGGCCGCCCGCCCCGAGGCCGGCGACCCGCCAGGCGAGCCACACGCTCCACAGGCCGGCGCCGGTCAGCATGGCGGCCCGGATTTCCGACACGTACGGGATCACGATGCCGTCGCCGCGCAGGAACGTGACGGTCAGCGCCGAGAGGCCCAGGAAGACGCCGCAGCCCGCCACCGGGATCAGCGTCTGCGTCAGGTGATGGAAGCGCCGGAGCGACCATCCGCCGAGCGCCAGGGTCGCGAGCGCCACGATTCCCGACACGGCGAGCCCGAGGATCACCGTCGCGGCGCCGATGTAGGCCAGGAGCAACCCGCCGTCGAGGAGGGTCATGACGTCGCTGTGGTCGGGGTAGTTCGTCAGGACGAACCACGGCGCCGACATCTCCAGCGGCCAGGTGATGCCGTGCTCGATCAGCCAGGTGGCGGCGATCTGCTTGGCCTCGACGAACCAGGGGCTCGACGACCATTGGAACGCGCCCACCGCCAGAGCCAGCATGCCGAACAGGATCAGCACGGTCTGTTCCAGGCTCGGCTCGTTCCCGGCGACGTGGACGATCTCGTGGTTGGGCGAGCGCAGGGCCAGGCGCACCGCGCCGCGATGGCCGCTGCAGCGCCCGCACATGTGGCAGGAGCCCGAGCCGCGCATCGCCTTGACCGGCACCAGCGGGGCGCAGTTGAAGGTCTCGGTGCCCTGCACGGGCTTGGGCGAGGCGGCCCAGGCGGCGCGGTCGACCTGAAAGCTCACCGGCGCCAGCTTCGAGAGCACCGCGAAGACGCCGTTGACCGGGCAGAGATAGCGGCACCAGACCCGCTTGTTGCGGCCGTAGAGCAGGCCCACGACGATCGCCGCGACGGTCGAGCCGCCGAGCACCGCCAGCACCGGCTTCGGGTAGCCGTAGACGCTGGTCATCTGCCCGTAGACGGTGGTGCCGGCAAACGCCAGGAACGGCCAGCCCTGCCAGGTGATCCAGCGCGGCACGGCGTAGCCCCGGCTCCAGCGGCTGGCGAACTCGCTCAAGGCGCCCTCGGGGCAGAGCACGCCGCACCAGGCCCGGCCGACCAGCACCATGCTCAGGAGCACGAACGGCCACCAGATGCCCCAGAACGCGAATTGCGCGGCCAGCGTCAGGTTGGTCCAGATATGCGCGGTGTTGCCGGGTAGCGGCAGCAGCGCGGGCACGATCACCAGCACCCCGTAGATTCCGACGATCACCCACTGCACGGCCCGGATCATCCAGCCGTGCTGCCGCAGCCAGTCGCCGAAGCGGGCGAGCCGCTCGTCGAGCAGGTCCCGGCGCGCGGGCGCGTCGGCGAGGAAGGTCGGGGCAGTCACCGTCGAGACCCGCTCACTTGGCCACCAGGGTGGCCTTCGCCTCGGGATGGAAGTCGTCGAACACCTGGTAGGTGCCGGGATCGAGGGTGCGGAACACGATCGACGAGGTCGAGCCGGCCGCCAGCGCCTTCTCGCGCTTGAGTTCCGTGCTCTCGAACTCCACCGGCGACTGCCCGGTATTCGAGATCTCCAGCTTGAACCGGGTGTTGGCCGGAACTTCGATGGTCGCCGGCAGGATCACGCCGTCGCGCATCTCCACCTTGATGACCGGCATGTCCTCGGCGCGCGCGGAGAAGCCCGCGCAGGAGACGGCCAGGAACGCGGCGGCGAATCGGACGGGGCGCGACGAGCGTGACACGGATATCCTTGCGGTTCAGGAGGCGCCCGTCTTCTCAGTAGGCGCCCTTTTTGCCGACGCCGGCGAAGGTGAAGTCCTGGGTCACGTCGAAGGGCTCGAACCAAGGGCCGACCCCGGTCTCCTTGTCGACGTGGCGGCCGAAGTGACTGTCCTTGCCGGGGGGCGCCACCGTGACCTTCAGGCGGTAGCGGCCGGGGCCGAACAGCTTGACGTTGTCGCCGTAATGCGGGCCGTCGTTGGCGACCATCGGCATGAGCGCGCCCGAGACCTTCTGGTCGGTGGGCTTGTCGCCGTCGAGCTTCACCGCCTCGAACCGGACTTCGAGGGCGGGCACCCAGTCGCCCTCCGCGAAGCCGTTCCGGTTGTCCTTTGCGGCGCGGATGTCGGTCTCGAGATGCAGGTCCGACTGCGCGGCGTCGCGCATCATGCCGGGCGGGTCCATCTCGATCGGCTGCAGGTAGACGGCGGCGACCTCGAGGCCGTTCTTGGTCACATGCGGACCGATCGGCACCTCCTTGGCCGCGGCGGCCCCCGCCGTCGCCAGGAGGGCACCCGCAGCCAGGCCGCGGAGAATCGGAAAGAGAGTCGAAGCGCGCATAGCGATGCACATAACGCTCCCGCGGGGAGTTTCAAAGAGGCAAACCGGCACAGATCAAATGATAACAATTCTAATCTGACACCATTACAGCGCCGGCGAATGATAGTTCTTGGTCTTTACCTGAAGACGTATCGAGTTTCTGCGGGCGGATCGAAGTTATTCCGCCGGCTGTGTCCGCGCGTATCTTGACCCCCGGAGAGATGTGGAGATCGTCACGGCACTGCCATGCACGGCATCGACAATGCGACCCGGGACGAGAAACGATGTGGCCCGTGTTCGAGGCGATCCGAAACGGCTTGCGTGTCCGCGAACCCTATTATAGCAAGTGCTATACCTTGTCTGCGAGTCCGATGCCGTCCCGTCCCGTGCCCCTCCTCCGTGCCGCCACCCTCGTCCTGGTGGGGCCCCTGATCGCGTCCGTTCCGGCGGCCGCGGCCGACCCCGCCGGGCGGCGCCCGGTGCCCGACCTCCCCGCCTACACCGACTGGTCGGGGGGCTATATCGGCCTCCAGGGCAGCGCGGGCGGGTCCTACGGCGCCTATAATTTCGGTCCGACGGCGATCGGGAACCGCGCGGTGCCGGCGTTCAAGAGCGGCGATTCCACCGGGCGCAGCGACCAGGGCCGCAACGCCACCACGGCGGTCGGGGGCCTGTTCGGCGGCTGGAACTGGCAGACCGGCCCCTGGGTCTACGGAGCCGAGGCGACCCTCGACGTGGCGAACCTGAAGCGGCCGGTGCCCTCGACCATCACGGGCTTCGGCTACGAGGATGCCGACCAGCCCTTCAACATCGTGCGCGCCAAGACCGACCTCTACGGCACCCTCCGGGCCCGGATCGGCTACAGCTTCGACCGCTACCTGATCTACGGATCGTTCGGGCTCGCCGGCGCCAACGCGCGGTTCCTGGCGAACTATCCGGACCTCGACGCGGGCGGCCAGAACACGGCGCGGCGCGAACTCGGGTATCTCGGCTTCACCCTGGGCGCGGGCATCCAGTACGCGATCAGCGACTCGCTCGCCCTGGGGATCGACTACCGCTACATCGACCTCGGCGGCAGCCGGCGCTTCTCGCTGGGCAGCGTGCCGGGGGACGACGGCGGTCCGGTCACGTCCCGGGCGAGCTTCACCTCGAACCAGCTGTTCGCGCGGCTGATGTGGTTCCCGGGCGGCCTGAAGGCTCCGCCCGATCCGGACGAGACCGCCCCGCACGACCCCGACAACGGCGAGACCGGGCGCTTCTCGCTGCACGGGCAGACGACGCTGATCGCCCAGGGGGTGCCGGGCTTCCGCTCGCCCTACGAGGGCGCGCAGAGCCTGATCCCGCACCAGGCCCGGCAGACCACCACGGCCACCATCTTCCTCGGGCTCAAGCTCACCGACAGCACCGAGCTCTACTACAACGCCGAGTTCAGCCAGGGCTTCGGCCTGTCGCGGACGCTGGGCGTCGCGGGCTTCGTCAACGGCGAGGCGCAGAAGGCCGGCGCCCCGTTCCCGAAGCTGCGCTCGAACCGCTATTACGTGAAGCAGACGATCGGGCTCGGCGGCGAGACCGTGGAGGTGCCGGACGGGCCGAACCAGGTCGCCACCCGGTACGATGCGGAGCGGATCACCCTGATCGCCGGCAAGTTCGCGCTGGGCGACTTCTTCGACGGCAACGTCTACGCCCACGACCCGCGGGTCGACTTCTTCAACTGGTCGCTGTGGGGGGCCTCGGCCTGGGACTTCCCGGCCAACCTCCCGGGCTTCACGCAAGGGGTCTACGCCGAATACAACCGGCCGGAGTTCGCGATCCGCGCGGCCTACACGCAGGTGCCCAAGGAGCCGTCCAGCGACGTGCTCGACCCACGGGTGTTCCGGCGCGCCGGCCTGAACGCCGAGTTCGAGGAGCGCCACGTGCTCCCGTGGCTGGAGCAGCCCGGCAAGATCCGCATCGGCCTGTTCTCGAATGTCGGGGTCTCGGCCAACAACCGGGAGCTGGTCACCCTCACGCAGCTCGGCCTGTTCGACAACGGCAGCGATGCCGCCCTCGCGACCCGCAAGCCGCGTCGGAAGACCGGCGGCTACATCAACCTCGAGCAGGCGCTGACGCCCGAACTCGGCCTGTTCGCCCGGGCCAGCCTGAACGACGGGCGCACGGAGAACATCTCCTTCACCGACATCGACCAGAGCTTCTCCGGCGGCCTGTCGTTGAAGGGCAAGGCCTGGGACCGGCCGGACGACACGGTCGCCATCGGCACGGCGATGAACCGGCTCTCACCCTCGCACCGCGCCGCCTTCGCGGCCGGCTATTACGGCCTGCTGGTCGGCGACGGGCGGCTCAACTACGGCAGCGAGCGGGCGATCGAGACCTACTACGCCCTGAACCTGACGAAGTTCGTGACCCTGACCTTCGACTACCAGTTCGTGAACAACCCCGGCTACAACCGCGACCGCGGGCCGGCGCACTTCTTCGCGTCGCGGCTGCACGCGGATTTCTGATCGTCGGTTGTCAGGGGACCGGCGGCGATCCTTCCACCGCCTGCCGCAGCTCGGCCTCGGCTTCGTCCACGCGCGCGGCCATGAACCGGACTTCGGTGATCGCGTCCAAAACGCGGTTCTCCATCGTCAGCAGATCGCCGCGCATCTCACCGACGTCACGCCGGATATAGGCCATGTCGTCGCGGATACGGGTGAAGCCTTCATCCATCCGCACGGCGATGCGGTTCATTAGCTCGATCGTGCGGGCCTCGCGCTCCATCAACTCACGCATGTCACGACGCAGGCCATCCATCTGCCTGAGCAACAGGTTGTTGCTCGGCGCCGGCGCAGCCTCTGACGACCGTGGTTCTTTCGGAGGAGCGTGCGACATGCACCATCATGTGCGCGCGGTCTGTGTGGACGCAAGGGTCCAATCTGGCGGCGCATGGGCGAAGCGCTCCGCTCATCGCCGAGGCCGGTTCCGCCGACCGAATGCCGATGCCCTTTCGGATCACGGATTCTCCGGCGCCTCGCTCACCGTGGCCCCGAAAATCTCTTCGAACGCCGCGCGCAGCTGCATGTCGACCTCCGCCAGGCTCACCGGCAGGCCGAGATCGACCAGGCTCGTCACCCCGTGCTCGCGCACGCCGCAGGGCACGATGCCGGCGAAATGTGACAGGTCCGGCTCGACGTTCAGGCTGATCCCGTGGAAGCTGACCCAGCGGCGCACCCGGATGCCGATGGCCGCGATCTTGTCCTCCACTCCGGAGCCCTTCTCGGGGCGGCGCACCCAGACGCCGACCCGGTCCTCCCGGCGCTCGGCCCGGACGTTGAAGGCCGCCAGGGTCTCGATCAGCCAGCCCTCCAGGCTCGCCACGTAGGCGCGCAGGTCCCGGCTCCGGCGGTCGAGGTCCAGCATCACGTAGGCGACCCGCTGGCCCGGGCCGTGATAGGTGTACTGGCCGCCCCGGCCCGTGACGTGGACCGGGAACCGATCGGGCGCCACGAGGTCCTCGGACCGCGCCGAGGTGCCGGCGGTGTAGAGCGGCGGGTGTTCGAGCAGCCAGACGCATTCGGGCGCCGCGCCCCGGGCGATCCGCTCGACGCGCGCCTCCATCCAGGCCACCGCGTCCGCGTAGCCCACGGGCGCGTCGCTCACGCGCCAGCCCACCGGATCCGAGCCGGGGCGCGCCGGGAAGGCATGGGGCGAGACCGTGAGGCGGGGCGCGTTTACCAAGGGTTCACCATCCTGCGTCGATGGTCGAAGCCTTCAACATCCGCGGCCGGCGGTTGCAAGTTTTGGGTGCATCGGGTCGGCGGCGAGACGGGATGGGCGCGCGGTGGCGGTCTTCGAGACCCTGAAGGTCGATCTGACGGTGGTGCTGGGCCGGGCCCGGATGCCGCTGCACATGCTGCTGCGCATGGGCCGCGGCGCGGTGATCGAGCTTGAGGCCAGCGACAGCGACATGGTCGAGATCCTGGCCAACGACCACCCGATCGCCCGCGGCCAGATCGTGGTCACCGGCGACCGCATCTCCGTCGAGATCACGGAGCTGATCCGCAAGGCCGCCGCGATCATCGAGCCCGGCACCACGATCGGCGACAGCGCGACGCCGTTCCTGGACGACAACTACGCGTCCGTTTGAGCGTGACGCTTGTCGGAGGCGGATCGATCTGTTATCCGCTGCGCCGCCCGACATGACGGCGGCCCGAGGGTTTCCCCGGAGGTCGCATCGGTCGGGCGAACGGGCGGATCTTCGCGTCCGATGCGGCCATGGCGGAATTGGTAGACGCGCTAGCTTGAGGTGCTAGTCCCGCGAGGGGTGGAGGTTCGAGTCCTCTTGGCCGCACCACACGTTCGTTGTGGTGTTTTCCCTCTGACAGCTGATCGCTCGGCCTCAGGCCGGCACCACGGCTTCAGCCGTTGATTCGCCCCGATACTCGGTTTGCGGCAAGCCGCCTGGCGCATGTCTGCGCGCGGCCGCCGAGGCGAGCTGGTCATTCCTTGCGGGTGAACAGCGCTTCGAACAGCGCCTCGGATCGACGCAGGCCTTCCTCGGTCAGCACCACCGACTTGGCCCGGCCGACCGGATCGTCGATCAGCCCCTTCGCGTGCAGGCGGCCGAGGGCCTCCCAATCGAACCCTTTCCAGGCCCGACATTCGTTGTGGAGCGTCAGCCACAGAAGGGCGAGCACGGCGTCGTCAATGCGCTCTTCATCGATCTGCATGGCTCGACGTTACCAAACCGCTCCGATCACATCCAGCGCGCGGAGCGTTCGCGTGCTACATCTATTCTCGACCGTATAAAATATCGATCGTCCAACACCGGAACCACAAATTCGGTTTTTCGTCATCGTGTTTCGATTTTTTCCGACAAGACAATCATATTGATCGTGCATGAGTTCTTGGCCGGTCATGGGAAGGACATTTGCATCTTTCAATCGCCTACCGATAAAATCGGCGTCTTGGCTTCCGGAACCCGATTCGCATGTCCAGCGGCGCCCAACCGGCCGAACTGACCTGGCGCGGCCTCCTGCTCGGCGCGGCGCTGACGCTGCTGTTCACCGCCGCCAACGTCTATCTCGGCCTCAAGGTCGGGCTGACCTTCGCCACATCGATCCCGGCCGCGGTCATCTCCATGGCGGCGCTGCGCCACCTCCCCGGCGCCACGGTGCTGGAGAACAACATCGTCCAGACCGTCGCCTCGGCGGCCGGCACGCTCTCGGCGATCATCTTCGTGCTGCCGGGCCTGGTGATGATCGGCTGGTGGCACGGATTCCCGTGGCTCACCACCGCGGGGATCACCGCCACGGGCGGGATCCTGGGCGTGATGCTGTCCGTGCCGCTGCGCCGCGCCCTCGTGGTCGATTCGGACCTGCCCTATCCGGAGGGGCGGGCCGCCGCGGAGGTGCTGGCGCTCGGCACCCAGGGCGCCGCCGGGCAGGCAGACAGCGCGCTGGGCCTGCGCATCCTGGTCTGGAACAGCCTGGCCTCGGCCGGCTTCGCGGTGCTGGCGCAGACCCGGCTGGTGCTCGACAGCGCCGCGCTCTGGTTCCGCGTCGGCGCGGGGGCGACCGGGATCGCCGGCAACCTGTCCTTCGCGCTGCTGGGCGTCGGCCATCTGGTCGGCCTGTCGGTGGGGGCCGCGATGGCGCTCGGGCTGATGATCGGCTGGGCCGTGCTGGTCCCGATCCTGACCGCGCAGCAGCCGATGCCGGACGCAAGCGTCGAGGCCTGGGTCGGCGCGGCGTTCCGGCAGGAAGTGCGGTTCTTCGGGGCCGGCGTGATGGGCGTGGCCGCGCTCTGGACGCTGATCCGGATCGCCCGCCCGGTGCTGGGCGGCATCCGCTCGGCCTTCGCGACCGGGCGGGCGCGCCAGGCCGGCGCGACGCTGGCGCTCGAGGAGCGCGACCTGCCGATCGCGGTCGTCCTCCTGGTCTCGGCGAGCCTTCTGCTGCCGATCGGTTGGCTGCTGTGGGACGTCCTCGCCGGCACGAGCCTGGAGCGCCACGGCGTCCTGCTGGTCGCGGGCGGCCTGCTGTTCGTCCTGGTGATCGGGCTCGTGGTGGCCGCGGTGACCGGCTACATGGCCGGGCTGATCGGTTCGTCCAACTCGCCCCTGTCGGGAATCGGCATCCTGGCCGCGCTGGCGAGTTCGGCGATGCTGCTGGGCCTGCTCGGCCGCGACGGGGATGCGCAGAGCGGCGGGGCGCTCGTCGCCTACGTGCTGACCGTCACCGGCATCGTGTTCAGCATCTGCGCCATCGCGAACGACAACCTGCAGGATCTCAAGACCGGCCAGCTCGTCGGGGCGACGCCGTGGAAGCAGCAGGCGGCCCTGGTCGTCGGCGTGGTGTTCGGGTCGGCGATCATCCCGCCGGTGCTCAACGTGCTGGCGACGAGCTTCGGCTTCGTCGGGACGCCCGGGGCCGGGCCGAACGCGCTGGCCGCGCCGCAGGCCGGCCTGATCTCGACCCTGGCCAAGGGCGTGCTGTCCGGCGAGGGCAATTGGCGGATGCTGGGCTGGGGCGCGGCCGCGGGCGTGGGGCTGATCGCCCTGGACGAGACCCTCGGCCGCCTGAAGCGCCTGCGCCTGCCCCCGCTGGCCACTGCCTTCGGGATCTACCTGTCCATGAAGCTGATCCTGCCCCTGGTGGCGGGCGCGGTGATCGGCACGGTCTACGAGCGCTGGGCGCGCCGCCAGGCCGATCCGGAACGGGCGGTCCGGCTCGGCACCCTCACGGCGACGGGCCTGATCGTCGGCGAGAGTCTCTGGGGCGTCGCCTTCGCGATCATCGTCTACGTGTCGGGCGACGATGGCGCCCTGGCGCTGATGGGCGACGGTTTTGGCGGCCCGGCGCTGATCGGCGGCCTGGTGCTGTTCGCGGGTCTGACGGCGGGCCTCTACCGCCAGACGCGGCGGCTGGCGGCCTAAGACAGATCAGTTCAGGACGACGGCGCTCACGCAACCGGATCCTGGCCGTTCGCCTCGGCGCGGCGCTCTCTCAGGAAGGCGGAGGAATCGGCATCCTGCCGGACATTCTCGCGGTACAGAGCCTGAAGCTTCGACGCCGCGCGGCCGACCGGTACGAGGCGCACCTCATCGCCATCGACCGTCACGACGAGGCGGCTCTCCCCCGTGAGACCCAAAGCGTCGCGCACGGATTGGGGCAAAACCATCCGGCCGTCGGCGGCCACCTCCGCGTCGGTCACGAACCGCATCGCCAGATCCTCAGCCTTCGCGGAGATATCGACCACACCGGCCAGCGCCCGTCGTCAGGACGTCGTGGACGGAGACGCATCGCCGGAGCCGTGCACCCACGCGATCGGAGCCATGTCCTGCCGGGCACAGCTGTGCATTGACTTCGCAGGCGCACACCCGCATATCGGCGGTGCAGCGTCAGCGGCCGTCAGGCCCGCTTGAGGGGGTTGCGTGACGGATCGGGCGCCTTCCGGCGTGATCCGGCCCCCCTCTTCATAACGTGCATGCACCCGGGCCGCCCCATCACGCGGGCTGCCCCCTGCCAACGGACCGACCAGATCTCTGCGCTGCTCGCAACGAACGCGAAGCGCCCGGCCGGCCCTGCTGCATCGGATATCTCTTTGACCCAATTCACCGATTTCGGCCTTGCCCAGCCCGTGCTGCGGGCGCTCGGCGAGGCTGGCTACGTCACGCCGACCCCGATCCAGGCCCAGGCGATCCCGCCGGCCATGGAGGGCCGTGACCTCTGCGGCATCGCCCAGACCGGCACCGGCAAGACCGCGGCCTTCGCGCTGCCGATCCTGCACCGCCTCTCGCTCTCGGACCGCCGGGCCCCGCGCCGCGGCTGCCGGGTGCTGGTGCTCTCGCCGACCCGCGAGCTCGCCAACCAGATCGCCGAGTCCTTCTCGGATTACGGGCGCCACCTGTCCTACACCACCACGGTGGTGTTCGGCGGCGTCACCATCAGCCGCCAAGAGCGGGCGCTGGCCCCGGGCGTCGACATCCTGGTCGCCACCCCGGGCCGCCTGATCGACCTGATCGAGCGCCGCTCGCTGACCCTCGAGGGCGTCGAGATCCTGGTCCTCGACGAGGCCGACCAGATGCTCGACCTCGGCTTCATCCACGCCCTCAAGCGCATCGTGAAGCTGCTGCCGGCCCAGCGCCAGAGCCTGTTCTTCTCGGCGACCATGCCGAAGAACATCGCCGGGCTCGCCAGCCAGTACCTGAAGGATCCGGTGCAGGTCGCCGTGACCCCGGTCGCCACCACGGCCGAGCGCGTCGAGCAGACGGTCATCTTCGCCCATACCGGCGCGAAGCAGGCGCTGCTCGCCCACATCCTGCGAGATCCGGCCATCGACCGCGTCCTGGTCTTCACCCGCACCAAGCATGGCGCGGACCGGGTCGTGCGCGGCCTCGACAAGGCCGGCATCGCCGGCGCCGCGATCCACGGCAACAAGAGCCAGCCGCAGCGCGAGCGGGCGCTCCAGGCCTTCCGGGACGGCGATTGCCGGGTTCTGGTGGCCACCGACATCGCGGCCCGCGGCATCGACGTCGACGGCGTCAGCCACGTGGTCAACTTCGACCTGCCGAACGTGCCGGAGAGCTACGTCCACCGCATCGGCCGCACCGCGCGCGCCGGGGCGACCGGTCTGGCGATCTCGTTCTGCAACGACGAGGAGCGGGCCTACCTGCGCGACATCGAGCGGCTGACCCGCCAGAGCGTGCCGGTCGCCGGCTTCCCCGAGGGCTTCTCGCCCCCGTCCCGTCAGGAGGCGGCCGAGATCGCCCGCGAGGAGGAGCGCCGGCCCGAGCGCCAGCAGCAGCGCCCGGCCGGTGGCCGTCCGGGTCAGCGGTCCCGTCCGCAGCAGGGCCGTCCCCAGCAGGGGCGTCCGGAAGGCGGCCGCGGCTTCGGCGGCGGCGGCGGCCAGGGCCAGGGTGCACCGCGCCAGGGCCGCCCCGAAGGCGGTCGCGGCGACGGTCGCGGTCCCGCCCCGCAGGGACGCGAGGCCCGTTCGGACCGGCCCGCCCGTCCGCAGGGCGAGCGCCCGGCCCAGCAGCAGGCGCGACCGGCGCGGGACAGCCGGCCCCAGCGGGCCGATGCCCGCCCGCGCAGCGCCGGCGGCGGCAACGGCGAAGGCCGCACCATCGGCTGGCTGGAGCGGTCGCCCCGCTCTTGAAGAGAGGGCTCGGGGGCGCAGCCCCCGAGAGATCCGCAGGGCTCTGCCCTGCACCCGCAAAAGGTCTCGACCTTTTGAAACCGGGATTCTTCCAGATTGGTACGGACGCCGCTTCGGGGGAACCTCCCGGGGCGGCTTCTTTTTTGCGCGGGGTGTCCCATCTCACCGGCACGTCGGACGAGAGGCTGCACCATGCGGTTCGAACTCTATCGGGATGCCAAGGGCGAGTGGCGCTGGCGCCTGCGCGCGCGCAACGGCGAGGTGATCGCGGATTCCGGCGAGGGCTACCTGCGCCGCGAGGATTGCGAGCACGGCATCGCCCTCGTCCGCCAGAGCACCGAGGCTCGCATCGAGGACATGACCACCAAGATCGCCTGAGCGCAGGCTGCGTCTCCACGACCGACCGGGGCGGCGAGGTCAAAAATAAACCCTGTCCGAACCTCCGTAGTGGTTACGCTGCAACGCTTCCCATCGCCCATGCGTTGCAGCGTTTCGGACCGCCGACCGGGTTCTCGTCCCGCGTGCGGTCCGTCGTCGAAGACGCAATCACGCGAAGGGAGTCGAGACGTGCTGAGGAAATTCCTGCTCGCGGCCCTGCTGGTGCTGGGCTTTGCGGCCGCGGCGCCGCAGGGCGCATCGGCCGCGCCGGTCGGTCCGGGCATCGCCCTGCCGGCCGACGCCGCGCCGGCCGTGGCCCAGAAGGCCCAGTACTACTACCGCCGTCGGTTCTACGGCCCGCGGCCGTTCTACCGCCGTCCGTACTACCGCCGCCGGTTCTATTACGGCCCGCGCCCGTTCTACCGCCGTCCGTACTACCGTCGCCGGTTCTTCTACTGAGCGGTCCACTACGCTGACAGGCCCGGCGGCTCCCACGAGCCGCCGGGCTTTTTCATGCGCCGATTCGAGATGCGCGGCCGGTCTTCATGCCGTATAATGCAGGAACGGGACGCGCCGGCGACAGATCGGCCTGCCCGGGAGGAAACCCGATGAACGATATCGCGCAGCGCGCCGAGCCCACGGCCGCGACGCCGGACCTCTGGCAATCGATCCCGTTCGAATGCATCCTGGGCGCAGCCGCCATCTTGCTGGCGGCCGGGCTCAAGCTCGCCGGCATCCTTTCCTGACGGCGCGCGAGACAGGCGGATGGACGGCATGCAGCACGTCGCACGCGCGAACCTCGAAGGTGAGCAGGCGCCGCCGCCCGAGGCGGACCTGCCGCGGGGGGATCTGACGGTCCGGACCATCGCGATGCCGGCCGACACCAACGCCAACGGCGACATCTTCGGCGGCTGGGTGCTGACCCAGATGGACCAGGCGGGCGGCATCGCCGGCGTGGACCGGGCCCAGGGCCGGGTCGTCACCGTGGCCCTCGACGCGATGACCTTCATCCGCCCGGTCCGGGTCGGCGACGTGCTGTGCGTCTACACCCGGGTTTCGCATGTCGGCCGGACCTCGATGAAGATCGAGGTCGAGGCCTGGGCCCGCCGGTTCTGCACCCAGGTCCGCGAGCGGGTGACGCAGGCGACCCTCACCTTCGTGGCGATCGACGAGGCCGGGCGCCCGCGCCCGATCCCGCCCCTGGTGCCCTCGCCCAACGCCGCCTGATCACGTCTACTTGATCACCGCGCAGGCGACCCGGTCGCCGGCACCGCCGATCGGCTGGGTGGTGTGGTCGTCCTCGTTGGCGTGGATGATCAGCGCCGAGCCGTCGCCGTCCTTGAGGCCGCCCTCGCCGGTGAGCGGCGTCTCGCTGGTCACCTCGGCATTCCCCGAGCCGTCCTGGGCCACGTAGAGGTTCGGCAGGTCGCCCTCGTCGGGTCCATCCGGATTGAGCAGGCCGTGCTTGCTCTGGTCGTGGTTCACGTGGGCCTTGGAATTCAGGAACTTCGGATCCGAGCAATCGCCGACCGCGTGGAAATGCATGCCGTGCCAGCCGGGCGGCAATCCGCCGGGCTGGATGGCGACGCGCAGCACGAGGCTGTTGGCGCCGTCGCGGATCGCGATCGTGCCGATCGGGTCGCCCTTGGCGTTCTTGACGGGCGCCTGGAACGTCTCGGTCGGCTTGGGGGCTGCCGGCTCCTGGGCGAAGGCGCCGCTCGCCGCGAAAGGTCCCAGCAGCGCGAGCAGCGGCAGGATGCGTGTCATACGGTGGCTCTCCTCTCCAGCCCGGTCTAGGTAGGGGGCACGCCGCCCCTCCGACAGGGCCGGCCCCCGAAACCTTTGCCGTATCCCTGACGCGAGCCTGTAAAGCCCTGATGACCGGAGAACGGCCCATACCGGCAGGCGGAGCGCCCGCGCACCGCGCGCCTGCGCCGAAGCGGGCCGACCTGTTCCTGGTGGAGCACGGCCATTTCGAGAGCCGCGCGCGGGCGCAGGCCGCGATCCGGGCCGGGCTGGTGCGGGTGGACGGCCGGCCGCTGGCGCGGGCCTCGGAGGCGATCCCCCCGGGCGCGCGGATCGAGGCCGCCCCCGAGCACCCTTACGCCTCCCGGGGCGGACTGAAGCTCGCGGCGGCGCTCGACGCATTCCGGCTGGATCCGGCGCGCCTCGCCTGCCTCGACGTCGGCGCCTCGACTGGCGGCTTCACGGACGTGCTGCTCGCCCACGGCGCCACCCATGTCCACGCGGTGGATGTCGGCCGCGGGCAGCTGCATCCGCGGCTGGCCGCGGATCCCCGCGTCACCAGCCTGGAGGGCACCGATATCCGCGCCCTCGATCCGGCGCGGCTCGTCCCGCGGCCCGTGCTGGCGAGCGTCGACGTGAGCTTCATCGGCCTGCGGCTGGTGCTGCCGGCCCTGCCGGCGCTGCTCGCCCCCGGCGCCGCGATCGTCGCGCTGATCAAGCCGCAATTCGAGGCCGGGCGCGCGCGCGTCGGGCGCGGCGGCCTCGTGCGCGATCCGGCCGTCCACGCGGAGGTCTGCGATTCCGTCCGCCTCGTGCTGGAGGGGCTCGGCGCGACGATCCTGGGCCTGATCGATTCGCCCGTGCCGGGTGGCGACGGCAATTCCGAATTTTTGATCGGCGCAACCCTGTCATGAGCGAAACGGTCACGATCCGGGACCTCGGTGCCCGCGGCGACGGCATCGCGGAGGACGGGATCCTCGTCCCCTATACGCTGCCCGGGGAGCGCGTGACGATCCGCCGGGAGGGAAAGCGGGCCGAGCTGCTCGGCATCGAGACGCCCTCCCCCGACCGGGTCGAGCCGTTCTGCCCCTATTACATGCGCTGCGGCGGCTGCCGGACGCAGCATCTCGCGCCCGCCGCGGAGCTGTCCTGGAAGCGCGGCCTCGTCGCGCAGGCCCTGTCGCAGGCCCGTCTCGACGTCGAGCCGGGGGCCGCGATCGACGCGCACGGGGCCGGGCGCCGCCGCATCACGCTGCACGTCCGGGAGATCGACGGACAAGGCGAGGCCGGTCTGATGGCCGCGCGCAGCCACGCCCTCGTGCCGATCGACCATTGCCCGATCACGGTGCCGGCCCTGCATCCGGCCCCCGCGGTGGCGCGCCGGCTCGCGGCGCCGCTGGGCCACGGCCGCAAACCCCTGGACGTCGCCGTGACCGCCACCGACCAGGGCCTCGACATCGACCTGCGCGGCCACGGACCGGTGACCGGCGGCGTCGCCTCCGCGCTGGTGCGAATCGCGGGCGAACTGGGCCTCGTCCGGCTGTCGCTCCACGGCGAGCGCCTGATGGAGGCCGAGCCGGTCTCGGTCACGGACGCCGAGAGCCGCCTCTATCCAGCGCCCGGGGGCTTCCTGCAGGCGACCTCGGCCGGGCAGGCCATCCTCACCGCGCTGAGCCTGGCGGCCGTGGGGCGCCGTCCGCGGCGGGTCGCCGACCTGTTCTCCGGCTGCGGGCCCCTCGCCCTGGCGATGGCGCGGACAGCCGCGGTCCACGCCGTCGAGGCGGATGCGGCGGCGCTCGGCGGCCTCGACCGGTCGGCCCGGGCCGCCACGGGCCTGCGCCAGGTCACCACGGAGCGCCGGGACCTGTTCCGCCGGCCGCTGCTGCCCACGGAACTCGACGGGTTCGACGCGGTCGTGTTCGACCCGCCCCGGGCCGGCGCCGAGGCCCAGGCCCGGCAGATCGCCGCCTCGCGGGTGCCGGTGGCGATCGGCGTGGCCTGCGATACCGGCACCTTCGCGAGGGACGCGGCGACGCTCACGGCCGGCGGGTTCCAGCTCGAATCGGTGACGCCGGTCGATCAGTTCCGGCATTCGGACCATGTCGAGATGGTCGGCGTGTTCCGCCGCGAGGCCCCGCGCCGCCGCTGAGGCGCGCAAGATCGGGAGGCTTGCGGCGCGGAGGCTGCGCATCGAAGACTTGCGCAGTGAAGACTTTCAGATTGCAGGCTTGCAACTTGCTGTAGATTCTGACCTTCTCACGATGACTGGAGGTGTCATGACCGCAGCCTCGATCCGCCTGTTCGCCTTCGCAGCGCTGAGCCTCGCCGCGCTGAGCCTCGTCTTGCCGGCCACGCTGGCGGCTCAGCCGCGCGCCCCCGATGAGACCGGCACCGGCGGAGGGCCGCGATCGACGATCACGGCGCCGAACACCAACAGCCTGGGCGTGACGAAGCCGCCGGGTACGTCGCTGGGCGCGGGCGAGGTCCCGTCACGGCGGGAGCAGCGGCGCGAGCGCGCCCTGACCGACAAGATCGAGGACAGCGTCTGCGAAGGCTGCAACTGACCTTCTGGCCTGACGACACCGCAGTGTCGATGCGGGCCGCGATGTCACGGAAGCGTCAGAAAACAACGCCACACCCACGGCACAGCTTGCGCTTGGAGCCGCCGTGCCGGATGCGGATCGGACCCGGCGCCGCCCAGTGACCGTTTTGCACCCGAGACACCGTCGTGATTTTCATCCACCAGCCCTCGACCGGCGCCGGATCCTCGCTGCTTGAGCGCCGAATCGTCGATCTCCAGGACACGATCCCCGAGGACACCGTCTGGCTCGACCTGATCCGCCCGAGCCGCGAGGAGGAACTCAAGGTCGAGGCCTTCGCGGGCATCGAGGTGCCGACCCGCGAGGAGATGAAGGACATCGAGCCGTCGGAGCTGCTCTACGTCGAGGAGGGCGCCCGCTACATGACCGGCCGCGTGCTCTCGAAGGTCAGCGATGCCGAGGAGCCGGGGCTGGCCGGCATCACCTTCATCCTGCGCGGCAGCCGGCTCGTGACCGTGCGCCACGAGGAGCCGCAGGCCTTCCGGATGTACACCCAGCGGGCCGGCCGCACGACCGGGAACGGCAGCGCCTCCGCGGTCTCCGGCGAGGCCATCCTGGCCGGTCTGATCGAGGCGGTGATCGACCGGGCCGCGGACGTGCTCCAGCTCCAGGGCGAGCGGATCGACCGATTGTCGGGCAAGATCTTCGAAGTGCAGGACGACCCGTCCGCCCGCAACACCGCCCTCCAGGATACCCTGCGGGCGCTCGGACGCCATGGTGACCTGATCTCGAAGCAGCGCGAGAGCCTGGTCTCGATGGAGCGGATCCTGCTTTCGCTGTCGGCGACCTATCGGACAAACAAGGCGCCCCGCGACCTCAGAGAGGATGTCCGCTCGACCCTGCGCGATCTTCAATCGCTGGAAGAGCACGCGACCTTCCTGTCCACGAAAATTCAATTTCTGCTCGATGCGACGCTCGGACTAGTCAACCTTGAGCAGAACAACATCATCAAGCTGTTCTCGGTCATGGCCGTCGTATTCATGCCGCCGACGCTGATCGCCTCGATCTATGGCATGAATTTCAAGTCGATGCCGGAACTAGAACTGCCGTTCGGCTACCCCATGGCCGTGGTGATGATGTTCGTTGCCGCCATCCTGCCCTACGTTTTCTTTCGCTGGAAGAAGTGGCTTTAGTCGCGAATATTCTCCAGCCGCAGATAAAACGTTAAGAGATATCCTGGAGATCATCGCACCCGGAAGCGCGGCTGGCCGCGACGACGGAAGCCCCGATGCGATTCTCTCTGAAGACCGTCCTCTGCGGAGCCATCGGCCTGCTGGCCCTCGCGGCTGCGGGCCAGGGGGTCGTCAGCGTCGTCCGCTTGTCCGAGATCGAGCAGGACGCCAAGGAGGTTTCGCAGGTCTGGCTGCCGGCCCAGAACGAGGCCGAGGCCATCGGCATGGCGGTGCGCGACGTGCGGCTGAAGCTGTACCGGCTGGTCGCTGGATCACCTGACTTCGCGACCCTCGACAAGAACCAGACCGCGCTGACCGACGGCCTCGGGGCGTTGTCCGAACTGCGCCAGACCTACCAGAACCGCCTCGCGACCCCGAAGGCGCGCGAGACCTACGAGCGGTTCACCGGCGCCTGGAATGCCTACCAGAACATCCAGCTCCAGGTGGTCGAGCTGATGATCGCCGGCGACAGGGACGGCGCCCTCAAGCGCGTCCTCGACCCGGAGACGGGCGCCCAGAACGATGCGGCGGTCGGCAGCCTCACCGAGGCGATCGCGCTGGCCCGGTCGCAGACCGACGGGAACGTCGCCGCCACCGCCGACAACGCGACCTCGGCCAAACGCACCGCCCTGGTCGCCACGGCGGTGGCGCTGGCGGTCGCGGCGGCGGCGATGCTGTTCGCCCTGCTCGGCATCGCCCGCCCGATCCAGCGGATGACCGGCGCCATGGGGCGCCTGGCCGAGGGCGACGCCACCGTGGCGATCCCCGGCACCGGCCGCCGGGACGAGATCGGCGCGATGGCGGCGGCCGTCCAGGTGTTCAAGGACAACCTGATCCATAGCCGCGCGCTGGAGCAGGAGACGACGCTCGCCCGGGCCGGCGCCGAGGCGCAGCGACGGCGGGCCGTCCAGGAGATGGCCGACGGCTTCGAGGCCGCGATCGGTGGCGTGCTGGCGGCGGTGACGGAGGCGGCGCTGGACCTCCGGTCCAATGCCGAGGCCATGACCAGCACGGCGACCCGCACGGCCGAGCGCTCGGCCGCGGTGGCGAGCGCCGCGCAGGAGGCGACCGCCCATGTCGGCACGGTGGCGGTGGCGGCCGAGGAACTCGGTGCCTCGGTGCAGGAGATCGGCCGGCAGGTCGACGGCTCCGCCGACCTCGCCCGGGGCGCGGTGGATCAGGCCGGCCGGACCGCGGGCCTGGTTCAGGAGCTGAGGGAGGCCGCGGGCCGGATCGGCGACGTGGTGCGGCTGATCTCCGACATCGCCGGCCAGACCAACCTGCTGGCGCTCAACGCCACGATCGAGGCGGCCCGGGCCGGCGAGGCCGGCCGGGGCTTCGCCGTCGTGGCCTCCGAGGTGAAGGCCCTGGCCGCGCAGACCGCCAGGGCGACCGACGAGATCACCGGACAGGTCGGCCGGATCCAGGGCGCGACCGGCCAGACCGTGGACGCCATCGACGGCATCACCGGCCGGATCCGCGAGATCGACGGGGTGGCGACCTCCATCGCGGCGGCAGTCGAGCAGCAGGGCGCGGCGACCCAGGAGATCGCCCGCAGCATCGCCGACGCGGCCGCCGGGACCGGTTCGGTCACCGGCACGATCGACGCGGTCGCCCGCGCCGCCGACGAGACCGGCACGGCCGCCACCCGGATGCTCGCCTCGGCCGAAGGCCTGTCGGCGCAATCCGAGGCCCTGCGCCGGGAGATCGGCGCCTTCCTGCAGACGGTGCGCGCCGCGTGAGGCCGGCGCGGCCGGTCAGGCCACCGCGGCGAGGTGCTTGACCTCGGCGCGGGCGACCACCTTGCCGACCGGCGCGGCCTTGGCGCCGCTGTCTTTTTCGGGCGCCAGGATCGGGGGCGACACCCAGCGGCCGGCTTCGAGTTCGGCGATCCGGCCGTTGATCTCGCGGATCACGTAGCGCGAGAACGGGTAGACGTGGAGGTAGATCACCATGTTGGTGACCACCGCCTCGAGGGCCGCCGGGTTGTGGCGGGCGGTCTGCAGGAACACGCCCCAGAAGTGCTTGGCCAGTTCGGGCCGCCGCACGGTCATCCGCCAGCAGATCCGCAGCAGCGACCCCAGGTCGCGCGCGACGTGGCGCCAGTCGAGCTTGTGGGCCGCGAATTTGGGCCGCTTCACCCGGCGGGAGATCTCTCGGACGCGCTCGAAGAAGTTCGGCGGGTCGTAGATCTCGGCTAGCACATCCCGGTAATCGGCCAGCACGTCCTGCTGCGGGCGCAGCGTCACGAAGTTGAGCCCTTGCGTGCAGTGGTCGCCCTGCTCGGCGGTGGTGTAGGCGAAGTTCTCGAACAGGCGGCCCTCCTTGCGCAGGCGGCGCGAGAGCTGGGTGTTCGGCATCGCGTAGAGCAGGCCGACCATCGAAATCGGGATGCCGGTCTGGCTGATGCACAGGGACATCGCCTTGGCTATGCTGTCCTTCTCGGTGTCGAAGCCGACGATGAAGCCGGCGGTGACGAACATGCCGTGCTCGTAGAGCTTGTGCACGCTGTCGGCGATCGACCGCTTGGTGTTCTGCTTCTTCTGGGTCTGGATCAGCGTCGCCTCGT
Source organism: Methylobacterium sp. WL7 (assembly GCF_008040085.1). NCBI lineage: Bacteria > Pseudomonadati > Pseudomonadota > Alphaproteobacteria > Hyphomicrobiales > Methylobacteriaceae > Methylobacterium > Methylobacterium sp. WL7. Next base: position 21,757 of record NZ_VRVG01000028.1, read on the forward strand.
CGGGCGTCTCGATCCCGGTGAACAGGGCGAAGAAGTTCGCGTCCCGCATCATCCCGAGCAATTCGTCGTCGTCCGCGAGGTTCAGCGAGGCCTCGGTGGAGAACTTGAACGGGTAGCCGTGCGCCTCCTGCCATTTGATCAGGTGCGGCAGGAACAGCTTGATCGCCTTCTTGTTGCCGATCAGGTTGTCGTCCACGAAGTCGACATGGCCGCGATGGCCGAGGCTGTAGAGCCGGTCGAGTTCGGCCAGCATCTGCGGGGTGGTCTTGGTCCGCGGCGAGCGACCGTACAACTCGATGATGTCGCAGAACTCGCAGGTGAACGGGCAGCCGCGCGAGAACTGGACGCCGATATACAGGTAGTGGCTGAAGGTCAGAAGGTCGAAGCGCGGGATCGGGCTGGTCGTGACGTCCGCCTTGAACTTCTCCGCCGTGAACCGGCCGCGGCGGGCGCCGGATTCCCAGGCCTCCACGAAGGTGGCCAGGATGCCCTCGGCCTCGCCCAGAACCAGGAAGTCGGCCTTGTCGTAGATCTCCGGGGTCGAGGTCGGGGCCGGGCCGCCGACGCAGACCGGGACGCCCAGCGCCGCGCATTTGTCGATCACGACGAGGCAATCCGGCTCCTGGGGGAGCATGCCGCCGGTCATCACCAGGTCGGCCGCCAGGATCTGCGCGTCGGTGAGGTCTTCGCAGTTGCGGTTGATCAGACTCACCTGCCAGGCCGGCGGCAGCATCGCGGCGAGGGTGATCAGGCCCAGGGGCGGCGCGGGTGCGCGGGCGCCCTGCAGCTCCATGGCCTCCTTGAAGTTCCACATCGAGTTCTCGTAGAACTTGGGGAACACCATCAGCACGCGCGGGGCCGTATTCGCATCCGACATGCTTGTTTTCCTCGTCGCACCGAAGTGAGCCTGCCGGGACACCGAAGTGCCCACGCGGCCAATTACGGTCGAGCGTGCGGGAGAATTAAGGCCGTTTTTCGCTCCCGCGGCGGGTCGAACCGGTTTCGGGGCGCGGTCAGGGCCCGACGCGGAAGCGCTCCGGCTGGGTGCCGTCGGCATCGGTGAAGCCGTAGATCCGGGCGAGGTCGCCCGCGTGCAGCACCGCGCCGGCCCGGGCCGCGATGTCCGGGTCGGCCGCCAGGGCGGCGAGCGCCCGGCCGGCATAGAGCGGCCCCTCGGTGGCCCGCTCGTCCTGCCCGAGATCCAGGGCCCGCTCGGTGGCGACGAAGCCCGGCGAGAGGCCGAGCGCGGTCACGCCGTAGGGCGCGAGGTCCTGACCGAAGGCGAGCGCCAGCCGGTTGGTGGCGGCCTTGGCGGAATCGTAGAACACGTCGCCGAGATACTCCTCGGTCCCGAACGAGACCAGCGCGATCAGGCCGGTCCGCGCTGCCACCATGGACGGGGCGACCGCGCGGGCGAGCAGCAGCGCCGGCAGCGGCCCGGCCTGGAGGAACCCCAGATACGGTTCGGCCGACCGGCGCCAGAACGGCGTGCCCCAGCCGGCCCCGTCCGGGTAGCGCTCGCCGTCGTAGCCCTCGTTGCCGCCCCAGACGCTGCAGGCCGCGACATCGATCCGCCCGAACCGGCGCAGCACCCAATGGATCAGCTCATCCGTGGCCCGCTCTGAGCGGTGGTCGCAGAGGTAGTGGTGGCCGCGCCCGCCGGCCGCATCGACCAGGCGGGCGGTATCCTCGATCGATTCCGGCCGCATCTCGGTGCGCGGACCGGTCTCGCTGGAGCGGGCGGTGACGATCACGGTGGCCCCGGCCTCGCCGAGGGCCCGGGCCAGGCCCCGGCCGACGCCCCGGGAGGCGCCGGCCACCAGGCAGATCTTCTGGGACAGGTCGGGGGGCGTGGTCACGCCGACGCGGCGGGCTTGGCTCGCGTCAGGAAGGCCGCGAGCCGCTCCTGGGATTCGGGCGAGCGCAGCTGCGCGTCGAAGGCCCGGGCCTCCGCCTCCAGGGCCGCCTCGACCTGCGCCTGGTCGCCGCGGATCAGCGCCCGGGACGCCGTCAGCGCGCCCCGCGGCAGGGCCGCGAGCTTGGCCGCCTGGGCGATGGCCTGGTCCAGCAGCATGTCGGCCGGCAGCACCGCGTTGACGAGCCCCAGCGCCAAAGCCTCGTCGGCATTGAGCGGCTGAGAGAGCAGCAGCAGCTCCGTCGCCTTGAGCCGCCCGACCCGCAGGGGCAGCAGGTAGCTCGACGCCGCCTCCGGCACGAGCCCGAGTTCCACGAAGGGCATGCGCAGCCGCGCCGCCGGGCTGGCATAGACGAGGTCGCAATGCAGGCTGAGCGTCGCCCCGATGCCGACCGCGATCCCGTCGATCGCCGCCACCATCGGGGTGCGGGTCCGGGCGAGCTGGCGGATGAAGGCCAGGGCCGGCGAGGCGCTGAAGCCGCCCGCGGCGCCGCCCATGAAGTCGGCGAGGTCGTTGCCGGCGCTGAACATCCCGGGCTGCCCGGCGAACACCACGGCGCCGATCCTGTCGGACGCATCCGCCTCCGCCAGGGCCGCGCGCATCGCGTCGTACATCGCCCCCGTGAGGGCGTTCTTCTTCTCCGGGCGGTTCAGGGTGATCAGGCGGACGCCGCCCTCGACGTCGGTGATCGCGATCGTGTCGGCCATGTCCGCCCCCCTCAAACCGCCAGCGCCAGCGCGGCGTCGTCCGTGAAGGCGCCGCCCTCCACGACGGAGTGCTCCAGCCCGCCCGCAGCCACCAGAAGATTCTCGGCGTAGAACCGGGCCAGGGCGATCCGGGCGGCCAGGGCCGGATCGGTCTCGCCGGCCTTCAGGGCCGCGGCGGCCGCGAGCGCGCTGCGGGCGAGGCAGGCGCCGCCGAGCGCCAGGCCGAACAGGCGGAGATACGGGGTCGCGCCGGCGAGCGCCGCATTCGGGCGGTTGGAGGTCAGGGCGGCGAGCTGGTGGCTGGTCGCCCGGTCGAGGCTGCCGATCCCGTCGCGCAGCCGCGCCGCCATGTGGCCGAAGGCGGGATCGCCCGCCTTGAGCAGGCCCTCCGCGGCCCGGCGCATCCAGGCGATCTGCGAACGCACCGTGGCGCCGCCGTTCAGCGGCAGCTTGCGGGCGGTGAGGTCGATGGCCTGGATGCCGTTGGTGCCCTCGTAGATGCCGAGGATGCGGGCATCCCGCATTAGCTGGGCCGCGCCGGTCTCCTCGACGAAGCCCATGCCGCCATGGACCTGCACGCCGAGCGAGGTCACCTCGTTGGCGAGATCCGTGGAGAAGGCCTTGGCCACCGGGGTCAGCAGGGAGGCCCGGTCGAGGGCGGACTGCCCCTCCGGGCCCCGGGAGGCGTCGAGGGCGGCGGCCGTGAGGTAGCAGATCCCGCGCGCCGCCGCCGTGTAGGCCTTCATGGTCAGCAGCATCCGCTGCACGTCCGGATGCGCGACGATCGGGCTGGTGGATTCGGCGGCCCCGACCGCCCGGCCCTGCCGGCGCTCCTGCGCGTAGGCGAGCGCCCGCTGGGTCGCGGCTTCGGCGACGCCGACGCCCTGCAGGCCGACATTGAGCCGGGCCGCGTTCATCATCGTGAACATGCAGGCCAGGCCCTTGTTCTCCTGCCCGATCAGCCAGCCGACCGCGCCGCCGTGATCGCCGAACGCCATCGAGCAGGTCGGTGAGGCGTGGATGCCGAGCTTGTGCTCGACGCCCGAGCAGCGCAGGTCGTTGACGGTCCCGTCCGGCAGGACCTTGGGCACCAGGAACAGTGAGATGCCGCGGGTGCCGGCCGGCGCGTCGGGCAGGCGGGCCAGCACGAGGTGGACGATGTTGTCCGCCAGGTCGTGCTCGCCGTAGGTGATGTAGATCTTGGAGCCGGTGATCCGGTAGGTGCCGTCGTCGGCGCGCTCGGCCCGGCTGCGCAGCAGGGCGAGGTCCGAGCCCGCCTGCGGCTCGGTCAGGTTCATGGTGGCGGGCCATTCGCCCGTCACGAGCTTTTCCAGGTAGCGCGCCTTCAGGTCCTCGGAGCCGTGGGCCGCGAGTGCCTCGATGCCGCCCTGGGTCAGCAGCGGGCAGAGGCCGAAGGCGAGGTTGGCGCCGTTCCACATCTCGGTGCAGGCGGCCTCGACCAGCTTCGGCAAGCCCTGGCCGCCATGGTCGGCCTCGGCCGAGAGGCCGTTCCAGCCCCCGTCCGTGAAGGTGCGGTAGGCCTCGCGCCAGCCGGGGGGTGTGGTGACCGATCCGTCCGCGAACGGGGTGCCGTGCCGGTCGCCGACCCGGTTCAGCGGCGCGAGCACCTGGCCGGCGATCCGCCCCGCCTCGGTGAGGATCGCCTCGGCGTCGTCCGGGTCGACGCCGTCCAGCCCGGCCACGTGCCGGAGGGTGAACAGCATCTCGGGAACGGGGGCGCGGTAGCTCATCGGGTCGTCGCTCCTCTCGGCCCGCCCGCTTGATATCCCGGGGCGGGTTTGACCGCGCCCGGGCACCGGGGCTACGGCGGCCCCAGGATAGGCGCGCGACGGGCGCGCCGCCATCATTTCGCGACGGCTTCCCGCATGAACGATCCCGGGTCAACGGTCCCGGCCGCGACCCGGCGGCTCGACCCCGACGCGGCCGGCCTCGCCCAGGCCGCGGCGCTGCTGCGGGCGGGCGAGCTCGTGGCCTTCCCCACCGAGACGGTCTACGGCCTCGGCGCCGACGCCACCGACGCCGCCGCGGTCGCACGGATCTTTTCCGCCAAGGAGCGGCCGCGCTTCAACCCGCTGATCGCCCATCTGGCCGACGTCGACGCGGCCCTGGCCGAGGGCCGCTTCGATGGATCCGCGCAGCGCCTCGCCGCGGCGTTCTGGCCGGGTCCCCTGACCCTCGTGGTGCCGGCCGGACCGGGCACGCGGGTCTGCGACCTCGCCCGGGCCGGCCTGCCGAGCGTCGCCCTGCGGGTCCCGGGGCATCCGATCGCCCGCGCCCTGCTGGAGGCGGTCGGCCGTCCGGTGGCGGCGCCCTCGGCCAACCGCTCGGGCCGCGTCAGCCCGACCCGCGCCGACCACGTGCTCGACGACCTCGCGGGGCGGATCGCCGCCCTGCTCGATGGCGGGGACACGCAGGTGGGCGTCGAATCGACCGTGGTGGCGTGTCTCGACGGCACCCCGCGCCTGCTGCGTCCGGGCGGGGTCACCCGGGCGGCGCTGCGCGCCGTGCTGGGCTTCGAGCCGGCGGGCCCTGCAATGGGCGATGCCGAGCGGCCGGCGGGTCCCGGCATGCTCGCCTCGCATTACGCGCCCCGGGCGCGGGTGCGCCTCGACGTGACGCGCGTGGAACCCGGCGAGGCTGTGCTGCTGTTCGGGGCCGGGCGGCCCGAGGGCCACGCCGAGGCCCGCGCCAGCCTGAACCTGAGCCCGGCGGGCGATCCGGCCGAGGCGGCGTCCCGCCTGTTCGGGGCGCTGCGCACGCTCGATGCCTCCGGGGCCGCCACCATCGCGGTGGCGCCGATCCCCCCGGACGGCCTGGGTGAGGCGATTCGGGATCGTCTGGCCCGCGCCGCCGCACCCCGTTGAGGGCGACCGTTATTTTTATCGGCGCCGTGGAACAGATGACGCCGTGGCCCGTTCATTGATCACGAAGGCCTTCTCAGCCCCCAAATGGCCTTTTTCCTTCAAGGCTCGGAGCGATCCGAGCCTTTTTTCTTGCGCTGTGCTGTCAGGCCAGCTTGGCCGCGATCCCGGCCACGTGGCGACCCTGGAACCGGGCCCCGTCCAGCTCCACCGCGCTGGGCTGGCGCGAGCCGTCGCCGTCCGCGATCGTGCTGGCGCCGTAGGGCGTGTTGCCCTTGACCGCCTCGACGCCGACCTGGCCCGGGAACGAGTAGGGCAGCCCGACCACCACCATGCCGTGGTGGAACAGCACGGTGTGGAAGCTCGTCAGCGTCGTCTCCTGGCCGCCGTGCTGCGAGGCCGTGGAGGTGAAGACCGAGCCGACCTTGCCGACCAGCGCACCCTTCATCCACAGGCCGCCGGTCTGGTCGATGAACTGCTTCATCTGCGCGGCCATGTTGCCGTAGCGGGTCGGCGTCCCGAAGATGATCGCATCGTACTGGGGCAGCTCATCCACCGTGGCGATCGGCGCGGTCTGATCGAGCTTGAAGTGGTTCTGCCGGGCGACCTCCTCGGGCACCAGCTCCGGCACGCGCTTCACAACAGCCTCGGCGCCGGCCTCCCGGGCGCCCTCGGCGACGGCATACGCCATCTGCTCCACGTGTCCGTAGGTCGAGTAGTACAGCACCAGGACCTTGGCCATCGAACGATCTCCCGTCTCGGGTTGCGGAGCGCCGCCGAGATCCCCCGGGCGGCGCGCTGGCCTCTCCATCGCGCGTTTTGCGCTTTGCAAAAATGCCCCGCCACGCAAGAACACCCTTGCGGAGATGCAAGGAGGCGAGCGTGTCGCTGGACTGGGACGAGTTCCGCTTCGTGAAAGCCGTCGCCGACCGGGGTGGACTGACCGCGGCCGCGACGCAGCTCGGGATCAACCATTCCACGGCGTTCCGGCGCCTCGGGTCGATCGAGGCCCGGCTCGACGTGCGCCTGTTCGAGCGCCTGCGCACCGGCTACGTGCCGACCCCGGCCGGCGTGGCGATGATCGAGGCGGCCGGCCGGATCGAGACCGACGTGACCCGGTTCTCCCGCACGGTCGCCGGCCAAGGGCAGACGCCCTCCGGGGAGTTGCGCGTGACGGCGCCGGTGAACTTCGCGACCGGGATCCTAATGCCGATCCTCACGTCGTTCTGCGCGCGCTACCCGGAGATCCGTATCGACCTGATCCTGGCCGAGGAAGCGCTGAACCTGTCGCGCCGGGACGCCGACGTGGCGATCCGCGCGAGCCGGACCCCGAGCGAGTCCCTGGTCGGGCGCCGTCTCACCGGTCTCGCCTGGGCCATCTACGGACGCGCCGGGCAGACCTATGGCGATCTCGCCGACGAAGCCTGGGTGGTTCCGGGTTCGACGGTGGGGGGCGGCCTGTTCGCATCCTTCCTCCAGACGCGGGCACCGCCGGAGAAAGTTCGCCTGCGGATCAACACGGTGACGGGGCTGAAGGAAGCGGTGACGACCGGACTGGGGATCGGGCCGCTGCCGTGTTTCGAGGCGGATACCGATCCCGCCCTGCGCCGGCTCTCCGGCCCACACCCGGAGATCGGGGCGGACCTCTGGGTTCTGACCCACCCCGACCTGCGTCACGCCGGGCGGGTCCGGGCGTTCATGGAACACCTCGCCGAAGCGATCCTACCGCTCCGGGCGCGCTTCGAAGGCCGGTGACGCCGTTCAGGCGCGGATCTCGACGACTTCGACCTCGCTGCCGTTGACCTCGACCACGTCGCCCACGCTCTTGCCGGTGATCGCCTGAGCGAGCGGCGCCACGTAGGAGATCGAGCCCTTGTGCGGGTCGGCCTCGTCCTCGCCGACGATGCGGAAGGTCTGCTTCGTCTCTTTCCCGGACTCGTCCTCGCGCAGGATGGTGACGGTGGCGCCGAAATGCACGGTCTGGCCGTCGATCGGCTCGACCACCTGCGCGGTGTTCTTGCGGGCGAGCCAGTACCGCAGATCCCGCCCGATCCGGGAATCCTCCGCCTTGTCGGCGTGATCCAGGGTGCCGAGTTCCCGCTCCAGGCGCGCGACCTCCGCCTCGATCTGCGCCAGCCCCTCCGGCGTGACGAAGTTGGTGTGCGGCGAGATGGGACGGTCGGGCAAGTTCTCGAAGGCTTCCCCGCCCTCGGGCTCTTTGACGAATGCTACGCTCATGGGAAGTGCAATGCGGCGGGAACGGCAAGGGTTCCGGCCAAAGCTTCAACCGACCTCCACCACGGTCCGCCCGCGGATCCGGCCTGCCAGGATCTCCGGCCCGAGCCGGCCGACCTCCTCCAGGCTGACCCGGCGCGTCATGCTGGCGAGCTTGTCGAGATCGAGTTCCCGGGCGAGGCGCGCCCAGGCCGCGCGGCGCTTCGTCTGCGGGGTGGTGACGCTGTTGATCCCGAGGAGCGAGACGCCGCGCAGGATGAACGGCGCCACGGAGGTCGGCAGATCCATGCCCTGAGCCAGCCCGCAGGCGGCGACCGCGCCGTCGGACCGGGTCTGAGCCAGCACGTTGGCCAGGGTGGTGGAGCCGACCGCGTCGATGCCGGCCGCCCACCGCTCCTTGCCGAGCGGCTTGCCGGGCTTGGACAGCTCCGCGCGGTCAAGGATCTCGGCGGCGCCGAGGCCCTTGAGGTAATCGGCCTCGCCGTCCCGCCCCGTGGAGGCGATCACGTGCCAGCCGGCCCGGGCCAGGAGCGCCACCGCCACCGAGCCGACGCCGCCCGACGCCCCGGTGACGATCGCAGGCCCGTGTGCCGGCGTCAGCCCGTGGGCGTCGAGGGCCATCCGGGACAGCATCGCGGTATAGCCCGCGGTACCGATCGCCATGGCCTGCTCGGGGCTGAGGCCCTCGGGCAGCGGCACCAGCCAGTCGCCCTTGACCCGGGCGCGCTGCGCGTAGGCGCCGAGATGCGTCTCGCCGACGCCCCAGCCGGTGAGGACGACGGCGTCGCCCGGCTTGTACTCCGGGTGATCCGAGGTCTCGACCACCCCGGAGAAATCGATCCCGGGGATCATCGGGAAGCGGCGCACCACCGGCGACGTGCCGGTGAGGGCGAGCCCGTCCTTGTAGTTCAGGGTCGAGTGGGTCACCCGGACGGTGACGTCGCCGTCCATCAGGTCGGCGTCGTCGAAATCCCGGAAGGCGAGGCTCTGCCCGGTCTCGCCCTTGTCGATCACCCAGGCCTTGAACGTACCCATCGTCACCTCCCGTTCGTCCGCGGAAGAGGTGTCGCCGGGATGCCCGGAATCAAGGCGGCCCCGTCAGACGCCGAGGCCGCGTCCCGGGACGCGGGCGTCGATCGACCGATCAGTAGCCGTCGTAGCGGCTGCCCGTGGAGAAGCCGAGGCCGACACCGATATCGGCGGAGCTCGCACCGGTGATGCCCACGGCGTCCGGGATCGAGCCGACCAGGGGACCGCCATAGGCGGCAGAGCGGTAGCCGCCCGCATAACCGCCGTACCCGCCGCCGGCCGGCACCCAGCCGGAGCGGGCCGGCGCCACCAGGACGCGCCGGCTGACGGTGGCGTATTCCGGCGGGATGGTCTCCGGGATCGACTGCGCGGGCCGTACCAGGACGGTCCGGCTGCGCACGGCGAAGCGCGGCGGCGTATCGATCCAGCAGCCGATCAGCTCGCCGCCGGGACCGCGGCTCGTCTGCCAGACGCGCCCGCCGGGGGCGACCATCACGCGCTCGGACACGGTATCGTAGACCGGCGGCGTGGTCCGGTAGACCGTCCGCGGCGGCCGCACCAGCACGTTCTCCTGCACGGTGTCGAAGACCGGCGGGGTCGTGACGTGGCGGTAGCATGCGGAGCCGTAGCAGCCGCCGGCCTGCGCGGGGGCTGCGAGCAGCAGGCCGCCGAAGGCGGCGGCGAGAAGGGTGGAGCGTGCGACCGGCGCGGTCATGGAAGTCCTCTGGTACGCGGTACGGGCGAGACGCTGCGCAAGGGCAGCGCTGGTCTCGACGCACTACAGGCCAGAGTCGTTGCCCGACTCGCAAGCAGAGTTCGGAATGAAGGTAAAATTAACCCTCGGTTTGGACTGCTTAGCGATCCACTACCTAGGTAAGATTCTATCGAAGATCGGCGGCAATCCTTAACGCTGTTCGCGAATGCACCGCTTCAGGGACCGATAGGGGCGCGCCCGATTTCGATCGGTGCTCCTCCAACCCGACTCTCCTCCTCCTTCGAGGCCTCCGCTTCGCTCCGTCGCCTCAGGTTGAGGGCTACCGGATTCACAGATCGGGCTCGGCAACACGATCGCAGGGATCAGACGCGCGCCCCCTCTCCCGTGCGGGAGAGGGGGCGCGTCGCGCCCTATCACAGCCGATGTGTGAACGTCGTAGGGGTGAGGAAGGGGGTGAGCGATGTGTTGATGATTCCGCTCTTGCGGATCACCGTCACGAGGAACCCGAGCGGTGAGTGGTCCGTGACCACCACGCCCAGGCTCGCGTAACACGGAGCTGGCTGGCTACCCAACAAGGGGGCCCGCGGGTGGCACCCAGCGAGCCCTCACCAATGTCATGTGGGCTGGCACCCACGCATGCAAACCCCGTGCGCGTGGATGAGAAGCCGCCACCAATGTGGGCCGCTCAGGTCTGCCCAGGCTTGAGCTGGTAAAAAATGTGCCGCCCGATGACGTCCATCTTGCGCAGGCGCCGGGCCCAGCCCGGCCGCACGTAGTCGGCATGGTAGTGGGTCGCCGCCCCGACCTCGGCCAGGTAGGTCCGGCCCTCGATCACCGAGCGGGCGATCCGGGTGGCGGATTCCCACGCGCCGGCATCGGTGATGCGCAGGGACTTGCCCTCGCACGCGAAGGAGAACTGGCAGCCCATGTAATGATGCCGGTTCTGGTAGACGACGCCGCAGACGCTGCTCGGATAGAGGCCGCTCTTCACCCGGTTGAGCACCACCTGGGCCACCGCGGCGCGACCCGCCTCGGATTCGCTGCGGGCCTCGAAATAGACCGCCTCCGACAGGCAGCGCTGCTCCTTGTCGAGGGATTCCGGGTCGATCAGGTCGGCGTAGCGCCGGCTGGCATCCTCCGGGATCGACTGAAGGATCCCGGGCCGCTCGGGGCGGATCGCGAAATCGGGCAGCGCCAGGCTGGCGGCCGCCACCTCGATCGGGATCGCGTCCGCGGGCGCAGGCGTGGTCGACGACAGGGCGACCGCCCGGGGCACCGGCGGGGTCGAGCCGTCGTAGCGGCGCTCGGTTTCGCCATCCCCGGTGAGGTCGGCGCTGCCCTCGCCCGTGGAGGCGGCGCTGCCGGACCCCGTGGTCAGCCCGAGATCGGGCACGGGCACGAAGCCGCCCTCCGGCTCGGCCTCCGGATCCCAGACCGCCGAGCCCGCGCTCAGCACGCCGCTGACGCTGCCGGTGACGTCGCCGAACACCAGGGCGGCCCCGGTCTCGCGCAGGGCGGCGGCCCGGCGGGCGAAGCTCCCGGCCGGCGGCTGGAACGGGTCGCCCTTGGTCTGGCGCTGCACCACCGGGAACACGTGGGCGCCGGTCTTGAACACGGCCTGGAGCGGCTCGTCGGCGCTGCGCCGCAGGGCGGAACCGATCAGCGCAGTGCCGGGCGGAAGGGCCGGGACCGTGAAGGCGTCGATCGCCCCGAGCCGACTCGACCCGATGGCGTTCTCGGTTCCGGCATCGGCCGTGAACGAGACCAACAGGCCGAGCCCCGCCATCCAGGGCGTCAAGGCGGCCGAGAGCCAGCGCAGGCTCGATTCCCGTCGTCCTCGTCTCACGCCCACGGCTTCAGACCCGCACCGATGCACCACCGCCGGCGCGATCCTCCCCGTTTCCAGGGCGTTCCGGCGGCCGACGCGGATTTATCGCCCGGCATGGTTGAGCCCCGGTTAAGCCCGCTCCTCGACGGCCGTCCCGGTTTCGGCCCGGCGGCCCGATCCGAGCGCGGGCCACGAAAAAGGGCGGCCCGGAGGCCGCCCTGTCTCATCTCAAGCCTGTCGCGCGTGACGCAGTGTCACTCGGCGGCGGGCGGGAGCCCTTCGATCGGATCTGCGGCGCTGCCGGCCTGCTTCTGCTGCAGGATCATCGCGTCGCGACGGCGCGCCACGGCGCGGATGTCGGCCACCATCGAGCCCGTGCCCGCCGGGATGAGCGAGCCGACGATGACGTTCTCCTTGAGGCCTTCCAGATGGTCGACCTTGCCGTTGACCGCCGCCTCGGTGAGCACCCGGGTCGTCTCCTGGAACGAGGCCGCCGAGATGAACGACTTCGTCTGCAGGGACGCCTTGGTGATGCCGAGCAGAACCGGAACGCCCTGGATCGGCTTCTTGCCCTCGGCAAGCAGCTTATCGTTGAACTCGGTCAACTCCGTGCGGTCGATCTGGTCGCCCGCCAGGATGTCCGAGTCGCCGCCGTCGGTCACTTCGACCTTCTGCAGCATCTGCCGGACGATCACCTCGATGTGCTTGTCGTTGATCGACACGCCCTGAAGCCGGTAGACCTCCTGGATCTCGTTGACGAGGTAGGCCGCGAGTTCCTCCACGCCCTTGATCGCCAGGATGTCGTGCGGCGCCGGGTTTCCGTCGACGATGTAGTCGCCGAGCTCCACCACGTCGCCGTCCTGCAGGTGGATGTGCTTGCCCTTCGGGATCAAGTATTCCACCGCCTCCGAGCCGTCATGCGGCGTCAGCGTGAGACGACGCTTGTTCTTATAGTCGCGGCCGAACGCGATGGTGCCCGACTTCTCGGCGATGATCGCCGCGTCCTTCGGGCGCCGTGCCTCGAACAGCTCCGCCACCCGCGGCAGACCGCCGGTGATGTCGCGGGTCTTGGCCGAGTCGGTCGAGACGCGGGCCAGGATGTCGCCGGCCTGCACCTTGCCGCCCGGATCGAAGCCAATGATGGCGTCGACGGGCAGGAAGTAGCGGGCATCCGAGCCGCGCGGCAGCTTCACGGGCTTTCCGTCCCGGTCCACCACCACCATGGCGGGCTTCAGGTCCGAAGTCCGGGCCGAACCGCGCCAGTCGACGACAACGCGCTTGGCGATGCCGGTCGACTCGTCGGTGGTCTCGGTCATGGACTGGCCGTCGACCAGATCCTCGTAGGCCACGATGCCGTCGACCTCGGTGAGGATCGGACGGGTGTAGGGGTCCCACTCGGCGATCCGCTGGCCGCGCTTGATCTTGTCGCCCTCGTCGACCCGGAGCTTGGCGCCGTACTGCAGGCGGTGGACCGCCCGCTCGACCCCGTCCGACCCGACGATCACGACCGCCACGTTCCGGCCGGTGGCGATCAGGTCGCCATCGGTGTTCTTGGCGATCGCGCGGTTGCGGATCTTGATCGTGCCCTCGAAGCTCGACTCGATGAACGACGAGTCGGCGATCTGCGCCGCACCACCGATGTGGAAGGTGCGCATGGTGAGCTGGGTGCCCGGCTCGCCGATCGACTGCGCCGCGATGACGCCGACCGCCTCACCCATGTTGACGGGCGTGCCGCGGGCGAGATCGCGCCCGTAGCAGGTGGCGCAGACGCCGCTCCGGGTGGCGCAGACCAGCACGGAGCGGATCTTCACCTCCTGGATGCCCGCAGCCTGGATGGCCGGCAGGTGCCGCTCCTCGATGGTCTCGCCGGTCTTCACGATCACCGTGCCGTCGGCCGAGACCAGGTCTTCGGCCGTGGCGCGGCCGAGGATGCGGGTCGCCAGCGTCGCCACGACCTGGCCGGCATCCACGATGGCGCGCATCTTGATGCCGTTGGTCGTGCCGCAATCGACCTCGCGGATGACCGCGTCCTGAGCCACGTCGACGAGGCGGCGGGTCAGGTAGCCGGAGTTGGCGGTCTTCAGGGCGGTGTCGGCGAGGCCCTTACGGGCACCGTGCGTGGAGTTGAAGTACTCCAGCACGTCCAGACCTTCCTTGAAGTTCGAGATGATCGGCGTCTCGATGATCTCGCCCGAGGGCTTGGCCATCAGGCCGCGCATGGCGGCGAGCTGCTTCATCTGGGCGGGCGAACCACGGGCGCCCGAGTGGCTCATCATGTAGATCGAGTTGACCTGCTTGTCGGCACCGTTCTCGTCCTTCTGGACGCTCGAGATGCGGTTCATCATCTCGGCGGCCAGCTTGTCCGAGCACTTGGCCCAGGCATCCACGACCTTGTTGTACTTCTCGCCCTGGGTGATCAGGCCGTCGTTGTACTGCTGCTCGTAGTCCTTCACGAGCGTGCGCGTGGTGTCGACGATCGACCACTTGTTGTCCGGCACGACCATGTCGTCCTTGCCGAACGAGATGCCGGCCTTGAACGCGTGGTTGAAGCCGAGGCCCATGATCCGATCACAGAAGATCACCGACTCCTTCTGACCGCAGTGGCGGTAGACGGTGTCGATCATCGCCGAGATCTCCTTCTTGGTCATCAGCTTGTTGACGACGTCGAAGGGAACCTTGGCGTGCTTCGGCAGCGCGCCGGACAGGATCACCCGGCCGGGCGTGGTGTCGTAGGTCTTGGTCAGCGGCTCGCCGTCCGGGCCGATGCCGTTCCAGCGCCACTTGATCTTGGTGTGCAGCGACACGGTCTTGGCCGCGAGCGCGTGCTCCAGCTCGCCCATGTCGCCGAAGACGCCCTGCATCGGGTTCTTGGGGTTGTCCGGATTGAACGCCCCCTTCGAGCCCTCGGCCACGATCGACAGGTAGTAGAGGCCGAGCACGATATCCTGCGACGGCACGATGATCGGCTGACCGTTGGCCGGGTGCAGGATGTTGTTGGTCGACATCATCAGGACGCGGGCTTCCAGCTGCGCCTCGAGCGACAGCGGGACGTGCACGGCCATCTGGTCGCCGTCGAAGTCAGCGTTGAACGCGGCGCAGACCAGCGGGTGCAGCTGGATCGCCTTGCCCTCGATCAGCTTCGGCTCGAAGGCCTGGATGCCGAGGCGGTGGAGCGTCGGCGCGCGGTTCAGCATCACCGGGTGCTCGCGGATCACCTCATCGAGGATGTCCCAGACCTCCGGCTTTTCTTTCTCGACCAGTTTCTTGGCCTGCTTCACCGTTGCGGAGAAGCCCTTGGCGTCCAGCCGCGCGTAGATGAACGGCTTGAACAGCTCGAGCGCCATCTTCTTCGGCAGGCCGCACTGGTGCAGCTTCAGCTCGGGGCCGACCACGATGACCGAGCGGCCCGAGTAGTCGACGCGCTTGCCGAGCAGGTTCTGGCGGAACCGGCCCTGCTTGCCCTTCAGCATGTCGGCGAGCGACTTCAGCGGGCGCTTGTTGGCACCCGTGATGACGCGGCCGCGGCGGCCGTTGTCGAACAATGCGTCCACGGCCTCCTGCAGCATCCGCTTCTCGTTGCGGATGATGATGTCGGGGGCGCGCAGCTCGATCAGCCGCTTCAGGCGGTTGTTGCGGTTGATGACGCGGCGGTAGAGGTCGTTCAGGTCGGAGGTGGCGAAGCGGCCGCCATCCAGCGGGACCAGCGGGCGCAGGTCCGGCGGGATCACCGGGACGACGGTGAGGATCATCCACTCCGGCTTGTTGCCGGACATCTGGAACGCCTCGATGATCTTGAGGCGCTTCAGGAGCTTCTTCGGCTTCAGCTCCGAGGTGGTGACCGCGATCTCTTCGCGCAGATCGTTGGCGATCTTGTCGAGGTCGAGTTCCTGCAGGATCCGGCGGATGGCCTCGGCGCCGATCATGGCGGTGAAGCTGTCCTCGCCGTACTCCTCCTGGGCGCGCAGGTACTCCTCCTCCGACAGGAGCTGACGCTCCTTGAGGGGGGTGAGGCCCGGCTCGATGACGCAGTAGGACTCGAAGTACAGGATCCGCTCGAGGTCCTTGAGGGCCATGTCGAGCAGAAGGCCGATGCGCGAGGGCAGCGACTTCAGGAACCAGATGTGGGCGACCGGGGCGGCCAGCTCGATATGGCCCATGCGGTCGCGCCGGACGCGCGCCAGCGTCACCTCGACGCCGCACTTCTCACAGATGACGCCCTTGTACTTCATGCGCTTGTACTTGCCGCACAAGCACTCGTAATCCTTGATCGGCCCGAAGATACGCGCGCAGAACAGGCCGTCGCGCTCGGGCTTGAAGGTCCGGTAGTTGATGGTCTCGGGCTTCTTGATCTCGCCGTACGACCAGGAGAGGATCTTCTCCGGCGACGAGATCGAAATCTTGATCTGATCGAAGCTGACCGGGGTGGCCTGCTGATTGAAAAGGTTCATGACCTCTTGGTTCATGATCCGCTCCTTGTTGACGCCGGTGGCCCCGCGCCGGGCCCTCGTGTCCTGAAAAAGATCCGGCGCCGCGCCCTGCTCAGGCGCCGCTGGCCGTCGTCACCCGGAGGCCCCGCCCCTCCCCGCTCGACCGTGGCGGCTGGATGCCGCCACGGGAGGTGTTGTCGCGACTCCGCTACTCGGCGGCGTCGGCCGGCGGCTCCAGCTGGTCGTTCGCGGCCTTCTTGGAGGACGTCAGCTCGACGTTGAGGCCGAGCGAGCGCATCTCCTTGACGAGCACGTTGAACGATTCGGGGATGCCGGCCTCGAAGGTGTCGTCGCCGCGGACGATCGCCTCGTAGACCTTGGTGCGGCCGGCCACGTCGTCCGACTTCACCGTGAGCATCTCCTGCAGCGTGTAGGCGGCGCCGTAGGCCTCCAGCGCCCAGACCTCCATCTCGCCGAAGCGCTGACCGCCGAACTGCGCCTTGCCGCCCAGCGGCTGCTGGGTGACGAGCGAGTACGGGCCGATCGACCGGGCGTGGATCTTGTCGTCCACCAGGTGGTGCAGCTTCAGCATGTAGATGTAGCCCATCGTTACCTTGCGGTCGAAGGGCTCGCCGGAGCGGCCATCGTAGAGGGTCGACTGCGCCGAGCGGTCGAGGCCGGCCATCTCGAGCATCTGCTCGATGTCGGCCTCCTTGGCGCCGTTGAACACCGGGGTGGCCATCGGCACGCCGCGACGGACGTTGTTGCCGGCCTCCGCCAACTCCTCGTCGGTCAGGCCGTCGAGTTCGCCCGGGGAGTAGATCGCCTCCATCTCCTGACGCAGCGGCGCGATGTCGTGCGACTTCAGATAGGCATCCACCGCCTTGGAGACCTTGCGACCCAGGCCCGCAGCCGCCCAGCCCAGGTGCGTCTCCAGGATCTGGCCGACGTTCATGCGCGAGGGCACGCCCAGCGGGTTGAGCACGATGTCGGCATGGGTCCCGTCCTCCAGGAACGGCATGTCCTCGATCGGCACGATCCGCGACACGACACCCTTGTTGCCGTGACGGCCGGCCATCTTGTCGCCCGGCTGGATTTTGCGCTTCACCGCCACGAAGACCTTGACCATCTTCATGACGCCGGGGGGCAGCTCGTCGCCGCGCTGCAGCTTCTCGACCTTGTCGAGGAAGCGCTGCTCAAGGCGCTTCTTCGACTCGTCGTACTGCTTCTGCATCGCCTCCATCTCGGTCATGAGACGGTCTTCGATGACGGCGAACTGCCACCATTGCGAGCGCGGGTAGTCGTTGATCAGCTCGCGGGTGAGCGTGGTGTCCTTCTTGAAGCCCTTCGGGCCGGCCACCGGCGCCTGACCGATCAGCACATCCGCCAAACGGGCGTAGGTGTTGCGGTCGAGGATCGCCTGCTCGTCGTCGCGGTCCTTGGCGAGCCGCTCGATCTCCTCGCGCTCGATCGCCTGGGCGCGCTCGTCCTTGTCGACGCCGTGGCGGTTGAACACCCGGACCTCGACGATCGTGCCGGTGACGCCCGGCGGCACCCGCAGGGAGGTGTCGCGCACGTCCGAGGCCTTCTCGCCGAAGATGGCGCGCAGGAGCTTCTCCTCCGGCGTCATCGGGCTCTCGCCCTTCGGGGTGATCTTGCCGACCAAGATGTCGCCGGCATTCACCTCGGCACCGATGTAGACGATGCCGGCCTCGTCGAGGTTCTTGAGCGCTTCCTCGGAGACGTTCGGGATGTCGCGGGTGATCTCCTCCGGCCCGAGCTTGGTGTCGCGGGCCATCACCTCGAACTCCTCGATGTGGATCGAGGTGAACACGTCATCCTTCACGATCCGCTCGGAGAGCAGGATCGAGTCTTCGAAGTTGTAGCCGTTCCACGGCATGAACGCGACGAGCACGTTCCGGCCGAGCGCCAGCTCGCCGAACTCGGTCGAGGGACCGTCGGCGATGATCTCGCCCTTCTTCACCGGCTCGCCGACGCGGACCAGCGGCTTCTGCGTGATGCAGGTCGACTGGTTGGAGCGCTGGAACTTCTGCAGGCGGTAGATGTCGACGCCCGGCTTCGTGGCGTCGGCCTCCTCGGTGGCCCGGATGACGATACGGGTGGCGTCCACCTGATCGACGATGCCGGAGCGGCGCGCCGCGATGGCCGCGCCGGAATCGCGGGCGACCACCGCCTCCATGCCGGTGCCGACGAACGGCGCGTCGGCGCGGACCAGCGGCACGGCCTGCCGCTGCATGTTCGAGCCCATGAGGGCGCGGTTGGCGTCGTCGTTCTCGAGGAACGGGATCAGCGCCGCGGCCACCGAGACGAGCTGCTTGGGCGAGACGTCCATGAGGTCGACGCGCTCGGGACCGACGACGATCACGTCGCCGGCGCGGCGGCAGACCACGAGGTCCTCCGTCAGCTTCTTGTTCTCGTCCATCTGGGCGTTGGCCTGGGCGACGTAGTACTTCGCCTCCTCCATGGCCGAGAGGTAGGCGACCTCATTGGTGACCACGCCGTCGCGCACGCGGCGGAACGGGGTCTCGATGAAGCCGTACTTGTTCACCCGGGCGAAGGTCGCCAGAGAGTTGATCAGGCCGATGTTCGGGCCTTCCGGCGTCTCGATCGGGCAGATGCGGCCGTAATGCGTCGGGTGCACGTCGCGCACCTCGAAGCCGGCGCGCTCGCGGGTCAGACCGCCTGGGCCGAGCGCCGAGAGGCGGCGCTTGTGCGTCACCTCGGAGAGCGGGTTGGTCTGATCCATGAACTGCGAGAGCTGCGACGAGCCGAAGAACTCGCGCACCGCCGCGGCCGCGGGCTTCGCGTTGATCAGGTCCTGCGGCATCACCGTGTCGATATCGACCTGGCTCATGCGCTCGCGGATCGCGCGCTCCATGCGGAGCAGCCCGAGGCGGTACTGGTTCTCCATCAGCTCGCCGACCGAGCGGACGCGACGGTTGCCGAGGTGATCGATGTCGTCGATCTCGCCCTTGCCGTCGCGCAGCTCGACCAGCGCCTTGACGACGGCCAGCATGTCCTCCTTGCGGAGGGTGCGGACGGTGTCGGCGGCGTCGAGGTCGAGGCGCATGTTCATCTTCACGCGGCCGACCGCAGAGAGGTCGTAGCGCTCGGAATCGAAGAACAGCGAGTGGAACATCGCCTCGGCGGTGTCGAGGGTCGGCGGCTCGCCCGGGCGCATGACCCGGTAGATGTCGAACAGCGCGCCTTCGCGGTTGGAGTTCTTGTCCACCGCCAGCGTGTTGCGGATGTAGGGGCCGACATTGACGTGGTCGATGTCGAGCACCGGCAGCTCGATGATGCCGACCTCGTCGAGGCTCTTCAGGAGCTTCTCGGAGATCTCCTCGCCGGCCTCGGCCCAGATCTCGCCGGTCTCGGTGTTGACCAGGTCCTCGGCGATGTACTGGCCGACCAGATCCTCGTCGGTGGCCTTGAGGTACTTGGTGCCCTTGTCGGTGATCTGACGGGCGTTGCGGGCGTTGAGCTTCTTGCCGGCCTCGAGCACGACCTCGCCGGAATCGGCGTCGATCAGGTCGACCGTGGCCTTCATGCCCTTCATCCGCTCGGGGTCGAACGGCACGCGCCACTCGGCGCCGTCGCGGTCGTAGACTACGCGGTTGTAGAAGGTCGACAGGATCTCCTCGCCGTCCAGCCCGAGGGCGTAGAGCAGCGAGGTCGCCGGCAGCTTGCGCTTGCGGTCGATGCGGACGTGCACGATGTCCTTGGCGTCGAACTCGACGTCGAGCCAGGAGCCGCGATACGGGATGATGCGGGCGGCGAACAGGAGCTTGCCCGACGAGTGGGTCTTGCCCTTGTCGTGGTCGAAGAACACGCCCGGCGAGCGGTGCATCTGCGAGACGATGACGCGCTCGGTGCCGTTGACGATGAAGGTGCCGTTCTCCGTCATCAGGGGCATGTCGCCCATGTAGACGTCCTGCTCCTTGATGTCCTTGACCGACTTGGCCTGGGTGTCCGGATCGACATCGAACACGATCAGCCGCAGGGTCACCTTCAGCGGGGCCGCGAAGGTGATGCCGCGCTGGCGGCACTCATCGACGTCGTATTTCGGCTGCTCGAAGGTGTAGCGCACGAACTCGAGCAGGGCCGTCGAGGCGAAGTCCGAGATCGGGAACACCGACTTGAACACGCTCTGGAGGCCTTCATCGCCGCGGCCGCCCTCCGGCTCGTCGACCATGAGGAACTGGTCGTAGGATGCCTTCTGAACCTCGATGAGGTTCGGCATCTCGGCGACTTCCTTGATCTTGCCGAAGAACTTCCGAATGCGCTTGCGACCGACCAGCGTGTTGGCCATGTGAACTCGCTCCATCCCGCGTGCCTCGCGCCCGGGGAAGCGTTCCCGACAGGGACCTCCCGCACCGGACTGTGACGCGCGCCCCGCCGGACCGCGCCACCGAACCGAATCTCTCTGGCCCGTTTTCAGGGCCCTCCGCCGAAGCGGCCTAAAGCCCGCGGGTGCTGCACCCGCGGGCTCCAGTCACGATAGGCCCACGATGGACCTCCGTGGGGTGATGGGCCGGATCCGGCCCATCGGCGACTTACTTGAGCTCGACCTTGGCGCCGGCCTTCTCGAGCTGGGCCTTGAGCTTCTCGGCCTCGTCCTTGGTGACGCTCTCCTTGACCGGCTTCGGAGCGCCCTCGACGAGGTCCTTGGCCTCCTTGAGGCCGAGGCCGGTGATCGCGCGGACCTCCTTGATGACCTCGATCTTCTTGTCGCCAGCGGCGGCGAGCACGACCGTGAACTCGGTCTGCTCCTCGACGGCGGCGGCGGCGCCACCGGCGGCCGGGCCGGCGGCGACGGCGACGGCGGCAGCAGCCGAGACGCCCCACTTCTCTTCGAGCATCTTGGCCAGGTCGGCGGCCTCGAGAACGGTCAGCGAGGACAGGTCGTCGACGAGCTTGGCAAGATCAGCCATTTTCAATTCCTCTCAGATATCGGTTCGAACGATGGGTTTTTGAAGGGCCTCAAGCGGCCTCGTCCTTGGTGGCATAGGCCCCGAACACGCGGGCGAGCTTGGCCGCCGGCGCATTGACGACCTGAGCGATCTTGGTCGCGGGCGCCTGTACCAGGCCCACGATCTTGGCGCGCAGTTCGTCGAGGGACGGGAGCGAGGCGAGGGCCTTCACGCCGTCCGGGTTCAGGGTTGTCTTCCCCATCGCGCCGCCAAGGATCACGAGCTTGTCGTTCGTCTTGGCGAAATCGACCGCGACCTTCGCGGCTGCGACCGGGTCGCCGGAATAGGCGAGCAGGGTCGGGCCCTTCAGGAGCGGCTTGATGGAGGCGACGTCCGTACCATCGAGTGCGATGCCGGCGAGGCTGTTCTTGGCGACCTTCACGGTGGCGCCGGCCTGCTTCATCTGCGAGCGCAGCTTCTGCATGTCGGCGACCGTGAGGCCCTTGTAGTGGGCCACGACGACGACGGCGCTCTGATTGAACACGCCGTTGAGCGTCGAGACGAGGTCAGCTTTTGCTGTCCGGTCCACTGGGCTCTCTCCGGTTGGCGGAACCCGGAATCGGGTCCGCCGGTTGCACATGCCGCCCGGACGTCGTCTCGGCCTTCAAGAGACCGGGAACGTCCGAACGACGCTTCGCGGCCCTGTCCCCGCACGTGCCCGCGAGGGCCGCTTCGGGTGAGTTGGTTCAAACCGACACCCCTCCGCGGCGTATGCCGCAGCGAGGCTTTTCCTAAGTTCGGTCTTCCCCGTCTGTGCAGGTTGGGCGTTGATTAAGCCGGCGAACCGGCACCTGCAGTCTCGGACAGGACATAGCCGGACAAGGCTCCGCGGGGCTCGTGCCCTCAGGATCCTGCCGGCTATTGCCACCCGGTTGCCCGGGCGACATTTCATGCGGAAACCGGCCGATTGGCCGTCTCCTTCCGTGAGGATGAAATGCGTAAGGCGCGGTGTATAGAGGCTAGCAAGCCGCCTGCCAAGGGCTGAAGCGCGACTTTTCCGCCGCAGGCAAGGGCTGGCGTGGGAGACCGGCTTGGGACGCATGGACGGTCCGTCGCCGACTCGGCCCAGAGGTATCACCGGACGCGCAAACCGGGAGCACGCATGCTCCCGGTTTGGATCGGTATCGGCGTCGATAGCCCTCCCGTACCTTAACGTGCCAAGCCCGAAGGCTACGCCGCCTCGCGCTCCGGCACCAGTTTGCGCCGCGCAGTCTCCCACCACGAACGCCGCCGCGCATCCTCGGCCTCCGCGGCCTTGGCCGCGTAGAACGAGGCGTTGTGCTCGCCCCGCAGGGCCTCGCGGGTGAAGCGGATCAGGTGGTGGGCGACGAAGCCCATGTTGAACACCGCCTCGATCTGCCCGCGCTTGAGCGCGTAGCCGGCGGCGCTCCAGAACGGCCTGCGGTAATCGGAGAGCAGCCCGACCCGCGTGATGATGTTGAAGCCGAGGATCAGGCCGCGGCGCAGGTTCGTGAAGGTGAGCTTGCCCTTGGTCGGGGTCTTGATCCGGTTCCGGTAGGTGGTTTCGCACTGGTGCTTGAACCGGGAGAAGAGCTGCTCCGGCTCGTAGGCATGGGCGATCGCCCGGCGCCAGCTCGACACGACGGTGTCGTGCGGGCGCTTGAACAGGACGTTCGATTCCAGCGCCGCATCGTGGACCAGGCGCCCCTCGCGCTCCAGCCGGTCCCAGAGCGGGGTCTTGGGCAGGGCCTGGAGGAGGTTGATGGTCAGCACCGGGATCGCCGACTTGTCGATGAAGTCGATCAGGTTCTGCTCGGACTTGTCGCTGTCGGTATCGAGCCCCAGGATGATGCCCGAGGTGACTTCGAGCCCGTAGGAATTGAGCGTCTCGATCGCCTCGTACATCGGCACGGCGGCGTTGTGGGTCTTGTCGATGCCCTTGAGCGCGTCGGCCTCGGGCGTCTCGATCCCGACGAACACGGTCATGAAGTTGGCCTGGCGCATCAGCTCGAGGATTTCGGGCTGCTTGGCCATGTTCAGGGTCGCCTCGCAGGCGAATTGCAGCGGGTAGTCGTTCTTCTTCTGCCACGCCACGAGATGGGGCAGCATCTCGCGGGTCGCCTTGCGGTTGGCGATGAAGTTGTCGTCCACGAAGTAGACCACCGCCGGGTGGCCGGGCTGGCTGATGATCGCGTCCAGCTCGGCGCACATCTGCTCGGGGCTCTTCAGCCGGGGCTGACGGCCGTAGAGCTGCGGGATGTCGCAGAACTCGCAGCGATACGGGCAGCCGGACGAGAATTGCAGCGAACCGATCAGGTAGCGCTTGAGCGGCGCGGCCTCGTAGGCCGGGGCCGGGAAGTCCGAGAGCGCGAGCCGCTCACCGGTCTCGAACACCACCTGCTGGGTCGGACGGGTAATGTCTGCATCGAGCCGTTCGATCAGCCGGTCGGTGGCGTCGCCGATCTCGCCGACGTGGAGATAATCGAAGTCCGGATATTTTTCCCGGGCGCCGGACACCGAGGGGCCGCCGAGCGCCGCGACCTTGCCGGCCGCGTGGGCGCGCCGGCCGATGTCGTGGATCTGGCCCTCCTGGATGTGCATCCCGGAGACGAACACCGCGTCGGCCCAGGCGAAATCCTGGGCGGAGGCGCGCCGGATGTTCTCGTCGATGAAGCGGTACTCCCAGCTCTCGGGCATGTAGGCCGCGATCACCAGAAGGCCCTGCGGGGGCATGAACGCCTTGACGCCGCCCATCAGCGGATAGGCGTGCGAAAACGTGCCGAACGAGGGCGTGTAGGCGGGGAAGACGCAGAGGATGCGTCGACGGGTCGTGACGGAGACTGTGCTGCGCATGAGGGCTATCTAGCACAGCCGCGCGGGATGGCGCCCCCCTTCGATGTTGAGAATGACGTGAAGGGCGGTGCTAAAGAGCCGCTGCTCGGCGACCCTTACGCTGGGTCCCGGATCAGGTTCCGCTTCGCTGCACCTGTCCGGGAAAAGGGCGGTGCAGGATGAACCGCGACGCCCTTTCCCGGGCGCATGCAGCGCTAGCGGAAAGCGACCCGGGACCCAGCGCAGGACGCGCCGCGCAGCGGCTCAAAACCCAAGATCCTCGTAGAGATCGCGCCAAGCCGGGTTGAATGCCTCGATCAGCGCGAGCTTCCACGCACGGCGCCAGCGCTTGATCGCATACTCCCGGATGCGGGCATCGATGATGCGGGAGTACTCTTCGTACCAAACCAGCATCGTCACGCCGTAGTCACGGGTGAACCCCGGCATCGCACCGGTGCGATGCTCATAGACGCGCCGGGCGAGGTCGGTCGTTGAGCCGGTGTAGAGCGTTCCGCTCCGCCGACTGGCGAGCATGTGGACGTGGGACCGGCGCTCCATCACCCACCTCCCCAGCACGGCAGGCGGATATGATGAAGCTTTGCCGATTCGACGACACCTTTTCCCGGGCGCATGCGGCGCTAGCGGAATGCGACCCGGGACCCAGCGCATCAAGATAAGGCGCTGACTTGCTACAACGTGGCACCTCAACTGAGCCGCTACGCGGCACATTTCTAAGCTGGGTCCCGGATCACCTTCCACTGTCGTTCCAGGCGTCCGGGAAAGGGGAGCGCCTCATCCGCAAAGGAGTTTTGCGCCGAGGCCCCCAACGCAAAACGCCCGGCCGTTTCCGGCCGGGCGCTTCGTTATAGCGGGAAGTTGAGCCTCAGGCGGTCAGGACCGTGTTCGGCTCGACCTTCACGCCCGGGCCCATCGTCGAGGTGACGGCGATGCGCTGGACGTAGGTGCCCTTGGCGCCCGCCGGCTTGGCCTTGGCGACCGCGTCGGCGAAAGCCTTGATGTTCTCGATCAGCTTGTCGGCGTCGAACGAGACCTTACCGACGCCGGCATGGACGATCCCAGCCTTCTCGACGCGGAACTCCACCGAGCCGCCCTTGGCGCCGGCCACGGCGGTCTTCACGTCCATGGTGACGGTGCCGACCTTCGGGTTCGGCATCAGGCCGCGCGGGCCCAGCACCTTACCGAGACGGCCGACCAGCGGCATCATGTCCGGGGTGGCGATGCAGCGATCGAACTCGATCTTGCCGCTCTGGACAATCTCCAGGAGATCCTCGGCGCCGACGATGTCGGCACCCGCCGCCTTGGCGTCGTCCGCCTTGGCGCCGCGGGCGAAGACCGCCACGCGGACCGTCCGGCCGGAGCCGTTGGGCAGGTTGCAGACGCCGCGGACCATCTGGTCGGCGTGACGCGGATCGACGCCGAGGTTCATCGAGACCTCGACGGTCTCGTCGAACTTCGCGGTCGCCCGCTCCTTGACCAGCTTGATCGCCTCGTCGAGCGGGTAGAGCTTGGTCACCTCGATGCCCTCGCGGGCCGCGCGGATGCGCTTTCCTTCGCGTGCCATGATGTCCTCCCTCAGGCCGTGATTTCGAGGCCCATGGCCCGGGCAGAGCCGCGGATCATGGCGACGGCCGCATCGACCGAGTCGCAGTTGAGGTCGGGCATCTTCTTCTCGGCGATCTCGCGCAGCTGCGCCTCGGAGATCTTGCCGACAACCGGGCCCTTACCGGGGGTCTTCGAGCCGGAGGCCGGCTTCTTGCCGATCTTCAGGCCGACGGCCTTCTTCAGGAAGAAGGTGACCGGCGGCTGCTTCATCTCGAAGGTGAAGGAGCGGTCCTGATACGCGGTGATGATCACCGGGATCGGGGTACCCTTCTCCATCTGCGCCGTCTTCGCGTTGAAGGCCTTGCAGAATTCCATGATGTTGAGGCCGCGCTGACCGAGCGCGGGACCGATCGGGGGCGACGGGTTCGCCGCGCCGGCCGGGACCTGAAGCTTCACGTAGCCCGTGATCTTCTTCGCCATGGGATATCTCCCAAACTGCGTCCGCCGCCGGGCTGCCTAAGCGCGGGCGGGTCGGACGATGACAGGTCGCGGTGCGATCCGTGGATCCCGGAGGCGAGGCCGGGCGGATCTTCCGCGGGTGAGACCGCCCCTTTGCAGGGTGCGGCCGCTTCACGGCCGAGGCTGAACGCCGGCCGGAAGAGGATGGACGGCCGAAAAACCGGCCGCCGAAAACGTGCGTGCCTCAGGCCTTCTCGACCTGGGCGTATTCCAGCTCCACCGGCGTGGCCCGGCCGAAGATCGACACGGCCACCTTGAGGCGGGAGCGGGCCTCGTCGATCTCCTCGACGGTGCCGTTGAAGCTCGCGAACGGGCCGTCGGCGACCCGGACGGTCTCGCCGATCTCGAACGCGATCGACGGCTTCGGCCGATCGACGCCCTCGGCGACCTGGCCCTTGATCCGCTCGGCCTCGGCGTCGGGGATCGGAACCGGCTTCGACTTGTCGGCCCCGAGGAAACCCGTGACCTTCGGGGTGTTCTTGATGAGGTGGTAGACCTCGTCGGTCAGGTCGCACTTCACCAGCACGTAGCCGGGGAAGAACTTGCGCTCGGCATCGACCTTCCGGCCGCGGCGCACCTCGACGACCTTCTCGGTCGGGACCATCACCTCGTCGAACAGCTCGGTCAGCCCGCGCTGGGCCGCCTGGTCCTTGATGGACTGCGCGACCTTGTTCTCGAAGTTCGAGTAGGCGTGGACGATGTACCAGCGCTTCGACACGGTTCCGTTCAACTCCGACAAGTCCGCGAGGTCTCCCCCGGATCGATATCGCCCCTCAGAGGCCGAGCACGAGGCCCACCACGAAGCGCAGGGCCTGGTCGACCACCGTGAAGAACAGGCTGGTGACCACGACCATCACGAACACCATGATGGTGGTGATCGTGGTTTCCCGGCGGGACGGCCAGGTGACCTTGCGGGCCTCGTCGCGGACCTGGGAGAAGAACTCGCCGGGCGTCGCGCGCTTCTGCGGCACCTTGGCGGGCGTGGCTGGACGGGCCGGCGGCGTGTTCGCGGGACCGCGAGCCGCGCCGCGCGCCACATCCACCTTCTTGGTCGCTTCGTTCGATGCCATGGCGCCAGTGTTTTTTGCGTGCGCGGGCCCGAGGCAGGGCCTGCTTCCGGGAACGCGAACATCCGGCGCCGAGGGCCTGGGGAGGCCCGCACCGACGGTCGCTTCAGATCTCGGATTGCGCCCGCTCTAGCGCAACTCCGCCGGCTTGTCGACCGGGCGACCGCGCGGGGTTGGGTGAGATGTCTGGCAGGAGTGGAGGGACTCGAACCCGCAACCTCCGGTTTTGGAGACCGGCGCTCTGACCAGTTGAGCTACACTCCTAGCGTTCTGCCAAATGCCCGATTGCGGCGGCGCTTGCAAGAGGTTCGGCGACACGGACAGGCCCGAGAAAGCAAAATGCGGCCCTCGCGGGCCTGTCCGTCCCACCCGATCATGACCGGAGCGGCGGGTCCTTCGGGCATCCCGCGGCTGCGCAGCGTCAACGGCCGTGATCCGCGCGCTCCGCAGCGGTCAAGGGACGCAATCCGTTTCGGTCGAAGTGGAACAGCTCGTCGCTGCGACCGTAGGGGCCGGCCCGCATCTGCTTGGTCGCCTCTGCGGCCAGTTCGTGCCGCGCAGCGCTATCGGCGGGCCAGGCCATCAGCGCATTCCGGGTCGGAGCGGTCAGGGTGATGCTGTCCGCCTTCAAGGCGCGGCGCATCTGATCGAGGTAGTCCGGCACCAGCAGCCGCGCGGCGTCGTAATCGTCGCCCGAATCGGCGATGGCGAAGATCGGCGTGTCATCCCCGACGCCGAGGCTGAACGGAGCATCCTTCGAGGTTGCCGCGAGGTTCTTGACGGCGGTCGCCTCCACCAGGGCGGGCTCGACATGCCAGCCCGCGAGCATCGCGCGGGTCACGTATTGGTACCGCTTCGGTTCATCGAGTACGTAGACAACGAACAGCGTCTCGGAAAACCGACGGTGGGCAATCTCCGGGCGCTGGTGAAGGATCTCTTCCGGCACGAGTTGCACGCGCAGCCGCGATTGGATGGCCGCGAAATCCCCGGGATCCGTCGCGGGCTGGGACCGCGCCAGAACTTCGGCGATGAATTCTGCGATGGCCCGTCGGCGTTCCGAGCCGGTGAGCCTGGCAACGCGCGGGTACAGGTTTGTGAGGGCGATCGTCCTGGGCCCGACATTGATCTGCCCCGGATCGGAATCGAGACGGATCTCGGCCGCCGGTTGCAGAACCCGGACCAGCGCCGCCACCTCGTCGCGGAATCGCCCGTCGCTCAAATCATCGGCGCGCGCCCCACCGAGCGCGATTGGGGCCCCGGCACAGATCAGGACCGGCAAATCCAGGGCGCGGCGAAGAAGACCAGCGGACATATGAGTCTCCACCGGAGCACGGTCGAGACATGACAAAGCAGCGCCGGCGCTCCGTCAAGACGAAGGCCGGCGGGAATCACATCAGATCTGCAGATTGGCACCTGGCATCCCGGCCGGACCGGGACATGTTCGCGCCGCGATGAGACGCAAGCTGCGAAAGGTACGCCGTCTGGCGGATCGGCGCGCCTCGCGACGCGCCGATCCGTCCTGGCTTAGTCGTTGATGGCGGCGACGACGCCGGCACCGACGGTGCGGCCGCCCTCGCGGATGGCGAAGCGCAGCTTCTCCTCCATGGCCACCGGCACGATCAGCGTGACGTCCATGGTCACGTTGTCGCCCGGCATCACCATCTCAGTGCCCTCCGGCAGCTCGCACACCCCGGTCACGTCCGTGGTCCGGAAGTAGAACTGCGGCCGGTAGTTGGTGAAGAACGGCGTGTGGCGGCCGCCCTCCTCCTTGGTCAGGATGTACGCCTCGGCCTTGAACTTGGTGTGCGGCTTCACCGAACCCGGCT